>NZ_JBEXTZ010000022.1:0-97081 GCF_040614195.1 Amycolatopsis sp. NPDC006125 | reverse complement strand
CAACCCAGGCCGCCAACCGGCAGCCGAACATGCCAACCTTGCGGCCCTGGCTCAAGGTGATATGCACAAACCGGAAGGCGACGGGATGACCACCCAGCCACCCACCCGAGGTGAGCCGAGGCACCCAACCCCTGGTCATCCCGGAGCCTGCCCGTCCGGCGAGGACTCTTTTGATCTTTAAACCCGCGCCTTCGCGCGGAAAAAGCGCCTCACGGCGCCGAAAGGTCACCTTCCGACCACCCCCGCCCCCGATGCCTGATTGTGTTTCAGTCGCCGAGCAGCCGTGTCAAGGCGGGAAAGCGTGCGTTGACACGGCTGGTCGGCGACTAAAGATCGGCTGTGGATCGGGGGCGGGGGAGGTCTGGTTGGGGTAGTCGGCTGCTTTGCGTTGCCGGGCGGCGGTTGTTGGGTGGGGCTTGTTTTGCATCTGGTTGAGTGAGTTTGGGGTGCGTGCGGGTGACGTGGTCACGCTGCGCGATCCCGGTCGTCAAGATCTTGATCAACGGGCGAAGGCCTTGTTCATCAGATGCGGGTCTCAAGTCCGCAATCGAATTCGCCACGTGAGCGTTGGAAACCGTCGTCTTCGGGCGCCGAGTGGTGGGAGATCAACACGGCGGGTACGCATTTTCCTGACAGGTCCACCGAGGCCAGGAGGTAGGGAGATGTTAGGCAAATTCGCCCGGATCATCGCTGTGGCGGTGGCCGGCAGCGTGCTGGCGGTGTCCGGGGCAGGCGTCGCCGCGGCTGGGGGCAAGGGGACGTCCAGCACGCAGGCCGCCGCGGAACAGGTCCTCCAGCTGCGTGACCAGCTCGCCAGGGCGGCCTACGCCGGAGACGTGCCGGCCACCCAGCGTTCGCTCGGCCAGATGAGCCCGGTGCTCGGCGACCTCGCCGCGGGGCAGAAGTACACCATCCAGTCCGACGCGCAACAGGCCGCCGCCACCGGCAACGACTACGCCGCCGAGGCGAGCCGCATCCTGGCCGATCCCTCGAAGGCGGGCGAGGTCCGCCAGTTGCCTCCGGTGCCGGACATCCCGGACCTGCCGCCGCCGCTGAACATCGTCAGCAACCTGCTCAAGAACCTGCTCAAGACAGTGACGGGCCTGCTCGCGTCGCTGCTCGGCTCCGCTCCGCCGCTCCCGGTTCCGGTGCCGGTTCCGGTGGCCTGACAAGCAATCCGGCAGGGGGGACCGGGATCCGATGTGGACGTCCACATCGGATCCCGGTCTTTTTACGCCCGCAGTCCGACTCGCAGCGCGCCGGCCGCCTCCGAGGTCGCCTCCCGGAACCGCCTGCCGACGCCGAGGAAGTTGACGTAACCGTGGATCAGGTCGCGCTGGCGGCTCAACGTGACCGGCACACCCGCGTCCCGCAGCTTGGCCGCGTACTCCTCGCCCTCGTCGCGCAACGGGTCGAACCCGGCGGTGGCGATGTAGGCAGGCGGCAGCCCGGTGAAGTCCTCGGTGAGCAGCGGCGACAACCGCGGATCGGTGCGGTCCACACCCGCCGGCGCGTAGTGGTCGATGAACCACGTCATGTCGGTGTCGGTGAGGAAGAAGCCGCTGCCGAAGATGTCCCGCGACCGGCGCCGCGTGCTCGCGTCCACGCCGGGGTAGAGCAGCAGCTGGAACGCCGGCGCCGGGCCGCCTCGCGCGGTCGTCACCTGGGCGGTCACCGCCGAGAGGTTGCCGCCCGCGCTGTCCCCGCCCACCGCGATCCGGTCCGGGTCCACGCCCAGGTCGGCCGCCTTCGCGTGGGCGTAGTCGAACGCGGCGACGGCGTCCTCGGGCGCCGCCGGGAACGGGTGCTCGGGCGCGAGCCGGTACTCGACCGACAACACCCGCACGCCCGCGTGCTTGGCGAAGTAACGCGCGGTGTTGTCGTGGCTCGCGCGGCTGCCCACCACCCAGCCGCCGCCGTGGAAGAACACCAGCAGCGGCGACGGCGACGGCAGCCCGTCCGGCACGTAGAGCGTCGCCGGGAGCGGGCCGTGCTCGGCCGGGATCACGATCTCCTGCGTGCGCACCGGCTCGATCGGCTTGCCGCTGACCAGGGGGCCCGAGTCGATGATCCGCTGCCGGGCGAGTTCTGGCGTGCCCGCGCTCATGGTGACCCGGTTCAGCTGCTGGAGCCGGAGCAGCAGCTGGGCGTCCAGCGCCAGCTCCTGCCCGTCCAGCCGGATCGGGCGCCCGGCGATCAACCGGCGCAGGGGCTCCGGGAGCCCGAAGATCAGTTGAGCCGCGACGGCTTCGGCGCGGCTCCGCAGTGAGGTCGCCATGAGGACAGAGGTTACTCACGGGTAGGCGAGTTGGGTAGGTGTGACGGCCGCCTCCGTCCCAAATGCTGGTCCTCCACTTAGGTGGAGGGGTTAGCCTCGAACGCGTGACTAGTGCGGCGGTCAACGTGGTCGGTATCGGCGGTTCCCTGCGCCCGGGCTCCCAGTCCGAGCGCGCCATGCGCATCGCGCTGGACAGCGCGGCCGCGGCCGGGGCCGAAACGCTCGCCCTGACCGGCGACGACCTGGTGCTGCCGTTCTACGACTCCGCGATCACCGAGCGCACCCCACAGGCGGTGCGTCTGGTCGAGGCGATCCGCCGGGCCGACGGGCTGGTCATCGTCTCGCCCGGCTACCACGGCGCGTTGTCCGGGCTGATCAAGAACGCCCTGGACTACGTGGAGGACCTGCGGCCCGACGAGCGCCCCTACCTGGACGGCCGCGCGGTCGGGCTCGCCGCGGTCGCCTACGGCTGGCAGGCCGCGGTGACCACCCTCGACCAGCTGCGCACCATCACCCACGCCCTGCGCGGGTGGCCGACGCCACTCGGCGGGTCGATCAACTCCGCCGAGGTCAAGTTCGACGAGGTCGGCGGCGCTTCCGAGGAGAAGGCCGTGCGGACGCTGCAGCTGATCGGGCGGCAGGTCGTGGACTTCGCCCGCCGCCGCTAGAGGATTCGTCCTCCCGGCCACGGGGTATCCACCCGCTGACACCTGCCGTCGGCGGAGGGGAACACGTGGAACCGGTCTACACAGCGGTCGCGACCGCCCGCGGTGACGGTCGGAACGGGGAGGTCACCTCCTCCGACGGCGTCATCGACGAACGCCTGGCCGTGCCGAAGGAGATGGGCGGGCCGGGCGGCGAGATGACCAACCCGGAGCAGCTGTTCGCCGCGGGCTACGCCGCCTGCTTCCACAGCGCCCTGCAGCTCGTGGCGCGCAAGGCCGACGTGGGGGTGGACTCCTCCGCCGTCACCGCCGAGGTCGGCATCGGCCGCAACGGCGACGGCCTGGAACTGGCCGTCAAGCTCGTGGCCCACCTGCCCGGCCTGGAGCAGGACAAGGCGGGCGAACTTGCGGCGCAGGCCCACCAGGTGTGTCCTTATTCTCGCGCCACCAGGGGAAACATCCAGGTCGAGATCACCGCGACGACCTGACCAAGAGTTGTCGACAAGGAGGATTTTTTCGATGGCGAACGCACCCATCCAGAGCCCGCTCAGCCCGGCTGACAAGGAAATCACCGGTAACGCGCTGCAGGCAGCGCTGGTCGACCTGGTCGACCTGTCGCTGATCGCCAAGCAGGCGCACTGGAACGTCGTCGGGTCGAACTTCCGCAGCGTCCACCTCCAGCTCGACGAGCTGGTGAGCACCGCGCGGAACTACGTCGACGAGGTCGCGGAGCGGGCCAACGCGATCGGCATCTCGCCGAACGGCAAGGCCAAGACGGTCGTGGAGAGCTCCGGCCTGCCCGACTACCCGGACAACTGGCAGAGCGTCGAGTCCACGATCGAGAACATCGTGGCGATCCTCGCCGACCTGATCCAGCGCATGCGCAAGCGCATCGACGAGACGGACAAGAGCGACCTGGTCACCCAGGACCTGTTCATCGAGATCACGCACGAGCTGGAGAAGGCCCACTGGATGTGGCAGGCGCAGACCGCCTGACCCGAATTCACGAACGGGCCCCGGAATGCGCTCCGGGGCCCGTTTTCCGGGCTAGATTCGGCTCATGGTGCTGCACGCGGGCAAACAGGGAGCCGACGACCGGCCGGGCGGGAGCAACCCGCTGCACGCGGTGACGAATCCGGCGCTGGCGGCGACCTACACGCCGCCCCGCAGCCGGCTGAACGAGGAGACCCTGCCCGCCGACACCGCGCTGCAGGTGGTGCGGGACGAGCTGATGCTCGACGGGAACGCGCGGCTCAACCTGGCGACGTTCGTCACCACGTGGATGGAGCCGCAGGCGCGCGAGCTGATCGCCGACTGCGCCGACAAGAACATGATCGACAAGGACGAGTACCCGCAGACCGCGGAGCTCGAGCGCCGCTGCGTGAGCATCCTGGCCGACCTGTGGCACGCGCCGGACCCGGAGGCCGTCATGGGCTGCTCCACGACCGGCTCGTCCGAGGCGTGCATGCTCGCCGGGATGGCGCTCAAGCGGCGCTGGAGCAAGCTGGGCCGGACCGGCAGGCCGAACCTGGTGATGGGCGCGAACGTCCAGGTCTGCTGGGAGAAGTTCTGCGAGTACTGGGAGGTCGAGCCGCGGCTGGTGCCGATGGAGGGCGACCGCTTCCACCTCACCGCCGAGGAGGCCGTCGCGCGCTGCGACGAGAACACGATCGGCGTGGTCGCGATCCTCGGCTCCACCTTCGACGGCAGCTACGAGCCGGTCGCGGAGATCGCCGCCGCGCTGGACCGGGTGCAGTCCGAGCGCGGCTGGGACATCCCGGTGCACGTAGACGGCGCGTCCGGGGCGATGATCGCGCCGTTCCTCGACGCGGACCTGGAGTGGGACTTCCGCCTGCCCCGGGTCGCCTCGATCAACACCTCCGGGCACAAGTACGGACTGGTCTACCCCGGCGTCGGCTGGGTGTTGTGGCGGGACCGCGACGCGCTGCCGTCCGAGCTGGTGTTCAACGTCAACTACCTGGGCGGCGACATGCCGACGTTCGCGCTCAACTTCTCCCGGCCGGGCGCCCAGGTGGCGGCGCAGTACTACAACTTCGTCCGCCTCGGCCGCGAGGGCTTCCGGGTCGTGCAGCAGGCCTGCCGGGACGTGGCGACCCGGCTGGCCGACCGGATCGCCGGGCTCGGGCCGTTCGAGCTGCTCACCCGCGGCGACCAGCTGCCGGTGTTCGCGTTCACCACCCGTGACGACGTGACCGGCTTCGACGTGTTCGACGTGTCGCGGCGGCTCCGGGAACGCGGCTGGCTCGTGCCCGCCTACACGTTCCCGGAGAACCGCACCGACCTCGCCGTGCTGCGGATCGTCTGCCGCAACGGCTTCACGCACGACCTGGCCGACCTGCTGGTCGAGGACCTGCAGCGGGTCCTGCCCGAACTCGCCGAGCAGGACCGGCCCCAGCACAAGCCCGCCACCAGCACGGCCTTCCACCACTAGGCCAGGCCGACCGCCTTCATCGCGAAGTGCACCTCGGCCGCGGTCTGCTTGATCGTTTCGGCGATCACCAGCGAACCGTGGCCCGCGTCGTAGCGGTAGAACTCGTACGGCAGGTCCCGCTTGGCCAGCCGCTCCAGGTAGTTCTCGATCTGCCGGATCGGGCAGCGCGGGTCGTTGTCGCCGGCCAGCACCAGCAGCGGCGCCTTCACCGCGTCCACGTACGTGAGCGGCGAGCACTCCTGGTACACGGCGGGCACGTCCTCCGGTGACCCGCCGAACAGCGCCCGGTCGAACTGGCGCAGCTGCTCCATCTCGTCCTCGTAGGCGGCGACGTAGTCGGCCACCGGCACGCTCGCCACCCCGGCCGCCCACCGGTCCGGCTGGGTGCCCACGGCGAGCAGGGTCAGGTAGCCGCCCCAGGAGGCGCCCGAGACGACCATCCGCGCCGGGTCGCTCAGGCCGCTGGAGACGGCCCAGTCGTACACCGCGGCGACGTCCTCCAGTTCGGTCAGGCCGGGGCGGCCCTCGATCGCGTCGCGCCAGGCCGAGCCGTAGCCGGTCGAGCCGCGGTAGTTGACCTCGACGACGGCGAACCCGGCGTCCAGCCACACCGCGCGGTAGGCGGAGAAGCGGTCCTCGTCGGCCGCGTGCGGGCCGCCGTGCAGGGTGAACACCGTGGGCAGCGGCCCGTCCGGCGCGTTCAGCGGGCGGGCGACCAGCGCGTGGATGCGGCCGCCCGCGCCCTCGACGAACGCGTCGGTGACCGGCGCCGAACCGGGCGCGGGGTCGCCGGGCGGGGTGAGCAGCACGGTGTCGGCGCCGTCGGTCGCGCGGGCCCGGATGACGGCCGGCTCTGCGGCGCTGGACCAGGAGTACTCGATCGTGCCGTCCGGGCGGACCCCGGCGCCGCCGATGCGCCCGGGAGGCGTGTCCACAGCGGACAGTTCGCCGGTGGTCAGGTCGTAGCGGTACAGGCTGCTGCGTGCCTCGTGGAAGTGCACGACGAGCAGCGCGTCGGCCTTCGGGTACCAGGTGGCGACGACCTCGCCGGGCAGGCCGAGGTCCAGCTCGCGCTCGGTGTCCGCGGCGACGTCCCAGATCAGCAGCTCCTCGCGGCCGCGGCGCTCGTGCAGGACGAGCAGCCGCTGGTCGCCGGCGACGGGCGAGAACTCCAGCGGCGTGAGGCCCTTGCCCTCGCCGTCCCACTTGTCGGCGACGGTGTTGAAGCCCGTGGTGTCCAGGACGCGGACCGCGGGGTGGCGGGAGTCGCCGTGCTCGGCGTGCGAGATCGCGAGCAGCGTCTCGTCGCGGGACAGCGCGGCGATGCCGGCGTCCTGCTCATGGGAGTAGAAGCGGGTGGTCTGCCCGTCGCGGGTGGCGAACAGCTCGCTGCCGTCGTCGGTGGAGACGCCGCTGGCGACGATGCGGTGGCCGATCTCCAGCCCGGCCGGGTAGCCGGCGTGCACGCCGGGCAGGGCGGGCTCGGCGGGGCCGCCGTCGAAGGGCTGGCGCATCCAGGTGCCGAACTCGTCGCCGTCGGTGTCGTTGAACCACCAGATGGCGCTGCCGTCGGGCGAGGTGGTGGCGTGCAGGGTGCCGTTGGGGCGGTCGGTGACCTGGCGGTGCTCGCCGGTGGCGCGGTCCCAGGAGTAGACCTCCCAGACGCCGCTGGCGTTGGAGACGTAGATGTTGCGGTCCGGCGCGTCGAGGGACCAGTCCGGCACCGACACGCGCGGGGCGTGGAACCGCGCGCGCCAGCGGGCCTCGGCCTCGGGGTCGTCGAAGAGGCGGTCGGGGATGTTCGCGGGCGGGTGCTGAGTGGTCACCCCTCGATCCTGCCAGCTCCTGCCCGTACCGTGTGCGTGTGCTGGAGGGATACGCGCCCGGGTTCGAGCAGGACGCGCTGTCGGTCATGGCGTCACGCACCGCAGCCGACCGTGCCGAATACGTGTTGCGACTGCTGCGGCCGGGCATGCGGGTGCTCGACGTGGGGTGCGGACCCGGCACGATCACCGCGGGCTTCGCGACGATCGCCGGACGGGGCAACGTGCTGGGCGTGGACCGCGAGCCGGGCCAGTTCCCGGAATCGTCCAAAGTGGAGTTCATGGCCGGGGACGTGTACGCGTTGCCAGTGGCGGACGAGAGCGTGGACCTGGTGTTCGCGCACGCGTTGTTCGAACACCTGGCCCGTCCCGTGGACGCGCTGGCGGAGATCCGCCGGGTCCTGCGCCCCGGCGGGACGGTCGCGCTGTCCACTTCGGACTGGTCGCGCGCCCGCCTGCGCCCCGGCACCGCGAACGTGGCCGCGGCCTTACGCGGTCACTACCTGTTGAGACGGCGAGCCGGCGGCGACCCGTTCGCCGGCAAGCACGTCGCGTCGTGGGTGGCTTCCGCCGGTTTCCGCGACATCCGCACGCACGGCCGTTTCCGCTCGGACATGAGCTACCGGCAGCTGGCGCGTTACGTGGAGGCCCGCCTGGACGCCGCCCTGAGCGCCTCCCCGCTGGAGCGGGACCAACTGGCCTCCGCCGCACGCTCAGCCTGGGCCTGGTCCCACGGCGGCGACGGCGAATTCGCGCAGTACTGGGTTGAGCTTTTGGCGGTCAAGTAGCCGCTACGCGGGTTCGTGGAGGGCGCCGGCTTCGCTCCGCTACGCCCCGGCACCCCCACCTGCCCCGATCTCGATTGTTCGATTGGCGGGGCGTCGCGTCAAGGCGGGAAAGCGTGCCTTGACCCAACACCCCACCAACCGAAGAAGGCTGGGGATCGGGTCCGGAGGGGGTGTGGTTGGTGGAGTGGGCCCAGCCACGCACACGGCCGCCGGTTCTCGACGCCCGGAAGGCGACTTTGAAGGTTCCCGCGGCTTCCGGCGCGGATGTCGCCCCGCGACACGCGCCACGCGCGGCACCCGATCTCCCCGCGCTTCGCCGCGGGGGGTCCAGGGGGCTTGCCCCCTGGCGGGGGTCTGGGGGTTCGACCCCCAGAGAACACAAAGGAAGATCCCCTGTCCGCCTTATTTCGGCGGACAGGGGATCTCCGGATCTTCCGTCGGGGTGGCGGGATTTGAACCCACGACCTCCTCGACCCGAACGAGGCACGCTACCAAGCTGCGCCACACCCCGATGTACTGCTTAGCGGGTCGAAGAAGAGTTTAGCGGATGGCGCGGGGGGATTTGCGGGGGGTGGCCTTGGTTGTGTTCGCCGTGGTCCGGCCGCGTTCTACCAGGGTCAACAGCGTTGCTTCGGGTGGGCAGGCGAAGCGGGCCGGGGCGTAGGGGGAGGTGCCCAGTCCGGCGGAGACGTGGAGCCACATGTGGGCGCCCCAGCGGGAGGCGCCTCGCGCGCGGCTGCGGTCCAGCTCACAGTTGGTGACGAGGGCGCCGATGCCGGGGATGCGGAGCTGGCCGCCGTGGGTGTGGCCGGCCAGGACGAGGTCGTAGCCGTCGGCGGCGAAGGGGTCGAGGATGCGTGGTTCGGGTGAGTGGGTGACGCCGAGGCGGAGGGTGGCGGGTTCGGCGGGGCCGGCGATCTCGCCGTAGCGGTCGCGGCGGAGGTGGGGGTCGTCGAGGCCGGCGGCGAACACCGTCTGCCCGGCGACGGTGAGGGTGTGCCGGACGTGGGTGAGGTCCTGCCAGCCGTGTTCCAGGAAGGCGGCCCGCAGGTCGCGCCACGGGAGTTTCCGGCCGTGGATGCGCTTCTTCTTGCCGCGGGGCATGAGGTAGCGGGCGGGGTTCTTGGGTTTGGGCGCGTAGTAGTCGTTGCTGCCGAACACGAACAGGCCGGGCCGTTCGAGGAGGGGGCCGAGGGCGCGCAGGACGGCGGGCACGGCTTTGGGGTGGGCGAGGTTGTCGCCGGTGTTGACGACCAGGTCGGGTTCGAGCCGGTCGAGCGCGGCGACCCAGCGTTGTTTGGCCTGCTGCCCGGGGAGCATGTGCAGGTCGGAGATGTGCAGGACGCGCATCGGCTGGGCGCCGGGCGCCAGTACGGGCAGCTCGGCGGTGCGGAGCACGTAGTGCCGCCGCTCGATGCCGGAGGCGTACCCGAACGCGGCGGCCCCGAGAGCGACCGTCCCGGCGGCGAGGCGTTTGGCTGTCAGCTTCTGGCTGTCACGGACCGTGCTCACGCAGCCCAGGATACGGGTCGGCGGGGTGCCCCGGGCACCGGCGAGTGCCCGGGGCGGTGCGTCAGCGGACCCGTTCGTAGCGCGGGTCGGACGGCGGTAGCGGCAGGATCGGGTCGTTGGGCCCGAGGATCTTGCTCACCGCGCCGAACCAGGTGCGCGCCGGGGTTTTGCCACCGAACATGTTGCCTTCGCCGCAGGTGTAGACGTTGCCCGGACCGCCGTCGCAGAGGCCGCCGCTGCCGCCTTCCGGCCGGAAGACCATCGCGGCGCCGGCGAGCTGCGGGGTGCCGCCGATGAAGGCCGCGGAGCCGTTGCTCTGGGTGGTTCCGGTCTTGCCGATCATCGGCCGGTTCCAGCCGACCTGGGCGGCCGCCGCCGCGGCGGTGCCGCCGGGCAGGTCGTCCTTGCTCATGCCCTGGGCCAGGCTGTTGGCCGCGGCCTCGTCCATGACCCGCTCGCACGGCTGCTCGCTGATCGGGATGGGCTTGCCGTCGCGGTCCTGCACCTGCGCGATCGGCGTCGGCGGGCACCACACGCCGCCGCTGAGGATGGTCGCCGCGACGTTCGCCATTTCCAGGTTGCTGGTCGCCGACACGCCGAGGGTGAACGAACCCTGGCCGGGCGATTTGTCCGTCGGCCCGAAGAACGCGGTCTGCGTCTTGTTCTCACCGGCGTTCTTCGACTCCGGCTTCACCGTGCCACCACCGAGGTTCCGCGACATCGTCTCGCGCAGGCCGAGCTTGCTGGCCATGTCGACGATCGGCCCCATGCCGGTGCGCTCCTCGAGGATGACGAACGCCGTGTTGGGCGAGGTCTGCAGCGCCTGCTGCAGCGTCATCGTCCGCGTGCCGCCCTCGTAGTCGGTGGCGTTGCCCAGGCAGTACGCATAAGTCCCTTGCGCCACGAGCGGGCACCGCCCCCTGGCGCCACCGGTGAACACATTGGACACGTAGAAGTTCGGCACCTCGATGGTGTCGTAGATGCCCATCACGCGGTTCTGGATGGCCGCCGCCGAGGTGAAGATCTTGTAGCTCGACCCGGCGCCACCGGTGTTGTAGACGCCCGACGGCAACGCGTACGTCGTCTGGCCCGCGCTGGCGTCCGTGCCGTAGTCGCGGTTCGCGGCCAGCGCGACGACCTCGTGCCGGTTCTTGCCCGGCCGCACCAGGGACAGCACGTTCGCCACGTTCTTCTGCGTCTTGCTGACCTGCGTCTGCGCGGACATCTTCGCCTCGTGGTTGGCGCGCTGGTCCATCGTCGTGCGGATGGTGTAGCCGCCGGTGTAGAGGTCGTCCTTGTCCATGCCGTGCGACAGCAGGTAGTCCTCGACGTACTGGCAGAAGAACCCGTTCTCCGGCCCGGCGCCGACGCAGTTGGACGCGGGCTTGGACGGCCCGCCCGGCACGACGCCCAGCGGCTCGGTCTTCATCCGCTCGGCGTCCGCCTTGGACAGCTTCAGGTTGTCCACCATGCGGTCCAGCACCAGGTTGCGGCGCTCGGTGGCGCGGTCCGGGTGGCTCCACGGGTCGTAGAACGGCGGGTTGTTGACCATGCCGGCGAGCAGCGCGGCCTGGGTGACCGACAGCTTGTCCGCGGTGGTGTTGAAGTACGCCTGCGCGGCCGCCCCGACGCCGTAGATCTTGCGCGAGAACTCGACGACGTTGAGGTAGCTGGTGAGGATCTGGTCCTTGCTCATCTGGTTCTCGAGCTGGATCGCGATCCGCGCTTCCTTCAGCTTGCGGGCGATCGACTGCTCCTGGGCCTTCTGCTGGCCGACCGGGTCGTCCCGGTAGATCACGTTGATGAGGTAGTTCTTCACGTACTGCTGGGTGAGCGTCGAGGCGCCCTGGGTGTCGCCGCCCGCGCTGTTGCTCAGCGCGGCGCGCAGCGTGCCCTTCCAGTCCACGCCGTGGTGCTCGTAGAACCGCCGGTCCTCGGTGGAGACCAGGGCCCACTTCATGGCCTCGTTGATCTCGTCACTGGCGGTGGGGATGCGGTACTGGTCGTACAGCGTGGCGATCTGGTTGCCCGCCGAATCGGTGATCGTGGTGACCAGCGGCGGCGGGACGTTCGCGAGTTCGGCGGACATGCTGTCGACCGTTTCGCTCGCCCTGTTGGAGGCCACCCCCGCGGCGCCGACCACGGGGAACAGCACCCCGGCGACGAGGATTCCCGCGAGCAGGCACAGGCCGAGCAGTTTGAACAGACCATCCGTCTTGCGCACATTGCCAGAGTAGTGGGAACCGGCGTCACCCCGCCGCGCCGCGTCGCCTGAATACCACGGGAACGCCGGGCTCGCGACGTATTCCGGTAACGAATTTCCATCGGGCTCTTGGCGGCGGGAACCGTCGGCCTCTACAGTCCGTCAACGTCTCACGTAGTGCGGAGCCGGGGAGGCTCCGGGTGAGCAGGCACATCACGAGGGGAGCTTGGGGGATGGAATCCACACCACAGAGCTGGCGCGTCCGCGCCCTCTGCCGGGACGCGGATCCGGATGAGCTGTTCGTGCGGGGAGCGGACCAGAACCGGGCGAAACTGGTCTGCATGGGGTGCTCGGTGCGCACCGAATGCCTCGCCGAGGCGCTGGACAACCGCATCAGCTTCGGCATCTGGGGAGGGATGACCGAACGGGAACGCCGAGCCCTGCTGCGACGGCGCCCCGAGGTGGAATCCTGGTCGGAGCTGCTGGACTCCGCGCGGAAGGACTTCGTGGAGGCGTCCTAGGACGCCAGCCGTTCGCCGATTTCCCGGAGTCCGCCGATGTCGTGCACGTCGCTGGGGAGCGCGGGCACCTCGACGAGGGGGACTCCGGGATGGGCGCGCGTGAAGCGCGCCAGCAGCCGCTTCTCGCGTTCCGCCAGCGCCACCCGGTCGGCGTGCAGCTGCAGCACCGCGGTGGCCAGCGGGGCGGTCGACTCCAGCTTCTCGGCGGCGGACAGCGCCGCCGTCGCCGAGAGGTCCGCCAGCACCGGGTGGGTCCGGTTCGCGACCAGCCCGGCCAGCGGCATGCTCTCACCACCCAGCCGCTCGACGAAATAGCTCGCCTCGCGCAGGGCGTCCGGCTCCGGCGCGGCCACCACCAGGAACGACGTGCCCTCCGAGCGCAGCAGCTCGGCGGTCTTGCGGGCGCGTTCCCGGAACCCGCCGAACATGCTGTCGAAGGCCTGCATGAACGCCGACGCGTCGGCGAGCAGCTGGCCGCCGATGATCGTCGACACGGCCTTCGCGAAGATCGAGAACCCGGTGCTGACCACCTTCCGCAGACCCCAGCCGCCGGCCTTCGCGGGGCCGGTGAGCAAACGGATCATGCGCCCGTCGAGCGCGCTGGACAGCCGGTTCGGCGCGTCCAGGAAGTCCAGCGCGGACCGGCTCGGCGGGGTGTCCACGACGATCAGGTCCCACTCGTCGGTGGCCGCGAGCTGGCCCAGCTTCTCCATCGCCATGTACTCCTGCGTGCCGGAGAACGACGTGGAAATGGTCTGGTAGAAGGGGTTCGCGAGCAGCGCTTCGGCGCGTTCCGGACCGGCGTGGGTGCGCACCATGTCGTCGAAGGTGCGCCGCATGTCGAGCATCATCGCCCACAGCTCGCCCTTGGGCTCGAAGCCGGCGACCGACACCTGCCGCGGGTGGTTGCCCAGCTCCCGCAGCCCGAGCGCCTGCGCCAGCCGCCGCGCCGGGTCGATCGTGAGCACCACCGTCTGGCGGCCCCGCTCGGCCGCGCGCAACGCCAGCGCCGCGGCGGTGGTGGTCTTGCCCACCCCGCCGGAACCGCAGCACACGACGATCCGCGTCGTCGGGTCGTCGATCAGCGCGTCGACGTCGAGCCGCTCGGTCATCAGCGCACCCCTTGGTCGGTCAGCGACTCCGCGAGGTCGTACAGCGCGGCGAGGTCGATGCCGCCGGACTCCTCCGGCAGCTCCAGCGTCGGCAGGTCCGCCTCGGCGAGCTGCTCCCGCGCCCGCTGCTCGGCGGCGAGCCGGATCGCGTGCTCGACGGTCTCCGCGACCAGCGCGTCCATCGTGGCGTCCGGCAGTTCGAGCCCGGCCGAGGCCAGCCCGCTGCGCACCCGCGAGGCGTCCACCCGCCCGTCCGCGGCAGGCGAGATCGACCGGGCGGGCAGCCGCGGCGGCCGCACCCGGTTGACCAGCACGGCGCCCGGCCGCAGGTCGGCGCCGTCCAGCTCGGCCACCGCCTCCACGGTTTCGCGCACCGGCATCTCCTCCAGGAGGGTCACCAGGTGCACGACCGTCTCCTCGGAGTGCAGCAGCCGCACCACGCCCTCGGCCTGGCCGCGGATCGGGCCCGCCTTCGCCAGGTCGGTCAGCGCCTTGGTGACGTCGAGGAACTTGACCACGCGACCGGTCGGCGGCGCGTCGACCACGACCGCGTCGTAGACGTGCCTGCCGTCCGGGCCGGTCCGCCCGACGCACTCCTTGATCTTGCCGGTGAGCAGCACGTCCCGCAGGCCCGGCGCGAGCGTGGTGGCGAACTCGATCGCCCCCATCCGGCGCAGCGTCCGGCCCGCGAAGCCCAGGTTGTAGAACATCTCGAAGTACTCGAGCAGCGCCGCTTCCACGTCGATGTGCAGCGCCCGCAGCTCACCGCCGCCGGGCACCGCCGCGATCCGCTGCTCCGCGTACGGCAGCGGCTCGGTGTCGAAGAGCTGGGCGAACCCCTGCCTGCCCTCGACCTCGACCAGCAGCACCCGGCGTCCGTGGCTGGCCAGCGCGATCCCGAGTGCCGCGGCCATGGTCGTCTTGCCGGTGCCGCCCTTGCCGGTGACGAAGTGCAACCGGGCGCGGGCGAGCTCGTCGGTCCATCCGGCCAGGGGTGTGCTCACACGATCCAGCGTAAGCCAGCGATCACGCTGCCGCCGCGAGGAGAGCTTCCCATCACCACTAGATTGGCCCCCATGAGCGCCACGAAGTGGGAGTACGCCACGGTTCCGCTGCTGATCCACGCGACCAAGCAGATCCTCGACCAGTGGGGCGAGGACGGCTGGGAGCTGGTCACCGTGCTGCCGAACCCGAGCGGGGAGCAGCACGTCGCCTACCTCAAGCGGGCCAAGGCATGAGGGAGCTTGCGACCGAATCATCGAGCACCATGCTCGCCGACGTGGTGCTACTGCCGCGGCTTGCCGCGTCCGGAGAGGAGGCGGCATGAGCTGGGGCGACCGCCTGGCCGAACTGGGGATCGAGCTGCCGGGCGTCGCCGCGCCGGTGGCCGCCTACGTGCCTGCCGTGCGCAGCGGGTCGATGGTCTACACGTCGGGCCAGCTGCCGTTCGTCGGGGGCGAGCTCGCCGCGACCGGCAAGGTCGGGGCCGAGGTCAGCCCGGAGGAGGCCAAGCGCCACGCCCGGACCGCGGCGCTGAACGCGATCGCGGCGGTGGACGCGCTCGTCGGTCTCGAGTCGATCGTCCGGATCGTGAAGGTCGTCGGGTTCGTCGCGTCCGCGGAGGGCTTCACCGGTCAGCCCGCCGTGATCAACGGCGCGTCGGAGCTCTTCGGCGAGATTTTCGGCGACGCGGGCGCGCACGCCCGCTCGGCGGTGGGTGTGGCCGAGCTGCCGCTGGGGGCACCGGTCGAGGTCGAACTGATTGTCGAGGTGAGCTGATGGACCCGGACATCGAGGCCGCGTGCCACGAGCTGTTGCTGCGGCTGGCCGGGCGGATGCCCGACCGGCTGCTGTGGCGCTACCGGGACTGGCTGGGCGAGGGCGCGATGTCGACCTTGGCTCGAACGTTGCCGCGCACGTTGCTCAAGCACAACATCGATCTCGACCAGCCGGAGTATCGCCTGCTCGTGGCGGGCCTCGTGCCCCACGGCGCGGACTGGCACCAGGTGAGTTCGACCCTGGGGGTGGACGAGGTCGGCGAGAACCGGTACACATTCACCCCGAGTGCACCCGATCAGGTGAACTCGGTTGACTCGGTGTCCGCGCTGGTCCACGCCACCCTGCGGGGTCGGCCGGACGTCGGCGAGGTGCGGCAGAGCTGGCGTCAGCGCACGGGGGAGGAATCCAAGCGCGTGCTGTTGATCACGGCCCTGTCGGGGCTGCCGAGGCTGACCGGGGAGCTGCAGCGGGTCCTGCGGGTGCTGGGGGACGAGGAACCCAGCGTCGAGGTGATGCCGCCGCGGTTCGAGCTGCCGGAGTACCACCAGGCCGCACTGGCGAGCTCCGAGCTCGTCTGCGTCGGTGCGGTGGACACCGGGAACCGGCTCGTCGCCGCGTAACGGCACTCCTGCCGAGCTGGAGGGAGAAAGTCAGATGGTGGACGTCCACGACGGGATCGCGGGCGACGGGTTCGCGGTGCCGTTGCGCCTGCACAACCTGTTGCTGGGTCTGGCAGGACGCCTGGACGACAGCCTGCTGTCGGAGGCGCGCGAGCTGATCGCGCGAGCGCGCCTCGACGAGGCCGCCGAGCTGACCACGGGCGCGCTGATCGCGGGCAGGCTGCCGGTCCGCGAGGCGGAGCGGCACGAGCTGGCACTCGTGCTGGAGCTGACGCGGTCCGACGCGACGCTCGCCGACCAGCTGGTGGTGAACGACCCGGAGGCCGAGACCGGCGTCCTGCACCGCTTCACCGGTGACAACCAGCCCGAGCACGGCATCGCCGACGCGCTCGACCGCACCCTGCAGGTGCTGCCGGACCTGCGGTCGGTGCACGCGGTGTGGCGCAACACCCCGGCCGGCAGCGTGCCGGGCCCGCTGCCGCAGCGCGTGGTGCTCGTCGAGATCGGCCCGGAGGGCAACCCGCCTGCCGCCGCGTACCGCATCGACGCCGCTCTGCGGCGCGCCGGGATCCGGTCGGTCGTCGAGGTCACCGGGCCGTCCACCGAGCGCTCCCGCTACCACGAGCAGGCGCTCACCGCGGCCACCGCGGTGTGGCTCTCCGGCGGGGCCGTCCCGTCGTCCGCTCCCACGGCGCCGGCGCAGCGCCAGGGCTCCGGCCGTCACGTGGCGCACGCCACGGTCGCGGCCGGGGACGAGCCCGAGGAGCCCGAACCTCCGGCCGCGGAGGAGACCACCACCACCGAAGCGGCAGCGGAAACCGAGCCCACCGAGGTCGTCGCGTCCCCGAGCGGGCCGGGTCACGTGTTCAAGCCGCGCGAGGAGGGCCCCGAGCCCAGCCGCGTGGAGAACACGATGGACATGACGTCCGAGGAGGTCGCCCAGCTGCGGGCGCAGCTGGCGGCGGAGGACGGCGAGAAGCCCAGAGCCGTGGCCTCGGCGACGATCGGCCCGGGTGAAGTGATCGAGATCCCGGAGCTCGACCTCAACGACCCGCAGCTGTCCGAGCGCGACCGCCAGCTCCTGCGTGAGCTGCACGCCGAGCTCGCCGAGCGGGAGCGCGCCGAGGCCGCCAAGGTGCGGGCGAACGGTTCGAGCCGGTCCGAGGACGACCCGCGCTGGGTCGACGGCTTCTCCGGCTCGTGATTCCCACGTAAGTTGCGTCATGTGGTGCAACTTGATTTCCGGATCCCGGGGAGCATGAACTTCTCCGTCGCGGAGCCGGCCGAACCGGCCGTGCCCCGCGACGCGGCGACGGTGCTGTTGCTGCGGGACGGCGTGAACGGTCTCGAAGTCTTCCTCCAGCGGCGCGTGGCGGCGATGGCGTTCGCCGCGGGCATGACGGTCTTCCCCGGTGGCGGGGTGGACCAGCGCGACGCCGACGCGACGATCGCCTGGGCCGGTCCGCCCGCCGCGGACTGGGCCGGCTGGTTCAACGGGACCGAGCAGGTCGCGCGCGCCCTGGTGTGCGCGGCGGTGCGGGAGACCTTCGAGGAGTCCGGGGTGCTGCTGGCAGGCACCGCGGACGAGGTCGTCACCGACACCGCCCGGTACGCGGGCGCGCGGGACGAGCTGGTGTCGCGGGAGCTGTCGCTGGCCGACTTCCTGGCTCGCGAGGGGCTGACCCTGCGCTCCGACCTGCTCCGCCCGTGGGCGCACTGGATCACCCCGGTGCAGGAGAAGCGCCGCTACGACACCCGCTTCTTCGCCGCGATCCTGCCCGCGGGACAGGACGCCGACGGCAAGACCACCGAGGCGGAGTCGTCCGGCTGGTGGCGGCCTGCCGACGCGCTGGCCGACGCCGAGGCAGGCCGCAGCATGCTGATGCCGCCGACCTGGCACACGCTCACCGAGCTGGCCTCGTTCGGCACCGCCGCGGAGGCGCTGGCCGCGGAGCGGACGGTCGAGGCGATCATCCCGAAGCTGATCCGCGAGGGCGACGTGATCCGGGTGGTCGCGGAATGAGCCACCCCGCCTACGGCGTGCGCCGCGAGGTCTCGCCTTCCGCGGCTGTCGTGCTGGAGAACAACCCGTCCACGATGACGCTGGACGGCACGAACACCTGGATCCTGCGGGCGCCCGGCTCGGCCGAGTGCGTGATCGTGGACCCCGGGTACGAGGACCTCGATCACCTGCCGCTGCTCACCGAGCAGGGCCCGGTCGCGATGATCCTGCTCACCCACCACCATCCCGACCACACCGAGGGCGCGCCGTGGCTGGCCGAGCGGGTGCAGGCGCCGGTGCGGGCCTTCGACGCGGCCCTGTGCCGGGACGCGGACCCGTTCGCCGACGGTGACGTGATCTCCGCGGCGGGCCTGGACATCGAGGTCCTGCACACGCCCGGCCACACCGACGACTCGGTGTGCCTGCGCGTCGGGGACCAGGTCCTGACCGGCGACACGATCCTCGGTCGCGGCACCACGGTGCTCACCGACCTCGGCTCCTACCTGGACTCCCTGCGGCGGCTGGTCGACCTGCCGTCCGGGCTGCTCACGCTGCCCGGCCACGGCCCGGAGATGGCCGACCTGCGGGTGATCGCGCAGGAGTACCTGGACCACCGCGAGCAGCGGCTGGACCAGGTCCGGGCGGCGCTGGACAAGCTGGGCGCGGACGCCACCGCGCGGCAGGTGGTGGAGGTCGTCTACGCCGACGTCGACCGGGCGCTCTGGGCGCCGGCCGAGCACAGCGTCAAGGCGCAGCTGGAGTACCTCAGGAGAGGTTGACGCGGCTTGCGTGGCGGTGCGGGTGGCGGAACCTGAGGCGGCCCCTGGCTGTGGGATCGCCTTCTCATGTATGCCGATACACCACGTCGGCGCTGTCCTCGCCAGGAACCTCCCACCCGTCGCCCACCGCCACCCTCAACGGACGCGCTCCGCGCGGCTCTGCCCGTTCAGACCCGCGGCGGTGTCAGCGCACGGCCCACTCCAAGCGGCTCCGCCGCTTCGAAATCCGCTCTAACCGGACTGCGTGAGGTCGGTCCGCGCCGCCAGCTCGGTGACCACTTCGAGCAGGCGGCGCAGGGCCGGCTTGTCCGCGTCCGGCAGCCACAGCACCTGCGTGGAGGCCTGCTCACCGGCCAGCGGCACGAACACCACCCCGGTGCGGCGCAGGCTGTGCGCCGAGCGGGCCAGCCGGGACACCCCCACCCCGGCGGCCACCAGGCCGAGCAGGTTCTGCACGCTGCCGGCCCGCTGGACGACGTTCGGCTCGTAGCCGGCCCGCCGGAAGTCCTCGTCGTACTTGCGGTGCCACGGCGGCCACGAACCGCGCTCGGTGAGCACCCACGGCTCGTCCGCGAGGTCGGCGAGCGTCAGCGACGCGCGATCGGCCAGCGGGTGGCCCTCCGGCAGGACGGCGCACACCTCCTCGACGGCCAGCGTGCGCGCGGCGAGCCCGTCCACCAGCGGCGGACGGCTGAACGCGGCGTCGTATCGGCCGTCGCGCAGCCCGTCGACGAGGGTGGCGACCGAGGTGTCCTCGGTGGTCAGCCGCACGTCCGGATAGCGCTCGCGGAAGGCCCGCACGACCGGCGGCAGCAGGTAGTTCGCGGTGCTCGCGAGGAAGGCCACCGTCAGCTCGCCCACCTCGCCGCGCCCGGCCCTGGCGAGGGTCGTCACGGCCTGTTCGGCGCGGTCCAGCACCGCCTTCGCCTCCGGCAGGAACTGCCGTCCGAGGTCGGTGAGGCGGGTGCCGCGGCTGTCCCGGTCGAGCAGGCGGGCGCCGAGGCTGCGCTCCAGCACGGTGATCTGCTGCGACAGCGACTGCTGCGCGATCCCGAGCCGCCTGGCGGCGGCGGTGAAACTCAGCTCGTCGGCGACCGCGACGAAGTACCGCAGTTGTCGCAGCTCGGGAAGCCTCACAGGTGTTGACTGTAGCCGCGGGCGGAAACGCGTGTTGGACGCTCCGGGTGATCTTGGTGAGGCTGGTGGCATGACGAGGACGGAACGGGTTTGGCTGATCACCGGGTGCTCCGCGGGTTTCGGGCGGGAGCTGGTCCGCGCGGCGGTGGCGGCCGGGGACAGGGTGATGGCGACCGCGCGGCGGCCCGAGCAGCTGGCCGACCTCGCCGGCGACCGGGTGCGCACGCACGCGCTCGACGTGACGGACCCGGCACAGGTGGCGGAGGCCGTGCGGGCGACGCTGCGCGAGTTCGGCCGCATCGACGTCGTGGTGAACAACGCCGGTCACGGGTCGGTCGGCGCGGTCGAGGAGTTCACGATGGACGAGTTGCGGTCGGTGATGGAGGTCATGTTCTTCGGCGCGGTCGCGGTCACCAAGGCGGTGGTGCCGCACCTGCGTGAGCAGGGCAGCGGCGCGATCGTGCAGATCAGCTCGATTGGCGGGCAGCTGTCGATGCCCGGGTTCGGCGCCTACTGCGCGGCGAAGTTCGCGCTGGAGGGGATGTCCGAGGCGCTGGCCGCGGAGGTCGAGCCGTTCGGGGTCCGGGTGCTGATCGTCGAGCCGGGCGCGTTCCGCACCGAGTTCGGCGGCGCGCGGATGCACCGGTCGCGGGAGATCGAGGCCTACCGCGACCTGCCGACCCGAGCCGCGGTGGACACCATGGACGGCACGCAACCCGGCGACCCGGCGAAGGCCGCGCAGGCGATCGTGCGGGTGCTGGACGCCGAAAAGCCCCCACTGCGACTCGCGCTGGGCGCGGACGCGGTGGAGGCCTTGCGCCGCAAGCACGCCGCACTGCGCGCCGACCTCGACACGTGGGAAGAGGTCAGCCGCTCGACGGCGCTCTAGGCGTCGTGACTCGTGAGGTCGTGGACGAGCAGCGGTGCCATCGGGGTGCGGTGTTTCTCGCCGGGCAGCTCGGGCTGGTGGCCCCCACCGTCGGCCGTGTCCTGTGTCGTCATCGGGTGCCGCCGCCGGTTCACCAAACCCGGCTGTCCCTGGACGAACGGCGAAGCCGCACCCTGCTCCGAATTCGCCTACGCCCTGGCAGCCTTACCCCCCTGAGCATCCGCAACGTCTCAGGTCACGGCGCTCTAGGACACCAGCACCTGCTCGCGCGGTGCCTTGACCGTGCCGCGCAGCAGGTACACCACCGCGGCGATCACCAGCGCCGCCGCGGTCGCCGCGAGGAACGCCGCCGACGGGCCGGCGTGCTCGACCAGGTAGCCGCTGATCGACTGCCCGAACGCGAGCCCCAGCGTCACCGCGGTCAGCACCCAGCCGAACGCCTCGGCCGCGGTGCCCTTCGGGGCGACCAGTTCGATCGCGGCCGAGTGCGTCGCCGACTGCGGGGTGATCAGGGCGCCCGCGGCGAGCATCGCGATCGCGAGGCCCCACAGCGTCGACGGCCAGGCCAGCAGCGCCACGAGCACGCCGAACCCGGCCAGCAGCACCGGCAGCCGCAACGGCATCTCCCGCGGCCACGGCCGCAGGCTGTAGGCCACGCCGAACGCGACCGAGCTGACCGACCACACCGACAGCAGCACGCCGCCGAGCGCAGGCGACCCGGCCTCGGTGGCCGCGGCGGGCACGGCGACCTCGACGAACCCGATCACCACGCCGAACCCGAGCGCGGCCAGCGCGAGTGTCCGCATGCCGGGGCTGCTCAGCGCGCCCAGCAGCGAGTGGTGCGTCCGTCCGGCCGGTCCCCACGCCCGCACGGCCGGGCTCAGCGCGAACAACACCGCGCCGGCCACCATGCACGCGCCGCCCGCGACCATCCCGGTGCCCGGCCACGGCGCGGCGACCAGCAGGCCGGCCAGGCCGGGCCCGAGGATGAAGAACACCTCCATGCTGATCGCCTCATAGGCGTACGCCGCATTGCGTGCGGCCTCACTGGGCACGAGGCGTCCCCACAGCGCCCGCGACGCCGAGCCGACCATCGGCTCGGTGATCCCGATCCCGAACGCGAGCGCGACCAGCACCAGGGTCGCCGCGTGCGCCTCGATCGCCAGCGCGAGCGTCACCAGGATCACCGCGAACATCGCCGCCGTGGACAGCAGCGGCCGCGTCGGGCCGAAGCGGTCGATCAGCCTGCCCTGCACGACCGACCCCACCGAGACACCGACCAGCGAGCTCGCCGACACCAGCCCGGCGACGGCGAACGAGCCCATCTCCTGCTGCACGTAGAGGAGCGCGGACAGGCCGATCATCGCGATCGGCAGGCGCGCGAGGATGGACGCGACCATCGGACGGGTCGCGCCCGGCGTGGTCAGGGCAGCGCGGTAGTCGGCGAGGGAAGTCTGGGACACGCGTACCAGTATGCCTCATATTGGTACGGGGGTACCAGTTACTTACCGCTCAGGTCTCGGTTCGGTAACGGGCGCGAACTTTTTGCCGGACCCACGCAACGAACCCGCAACGGGCGCGTCTATGGGGGTGAACGGCCTTGAACCTCGGGGTATGGGCCGTGGCAAGGTTGACAAGTAGATAAAGCTCCCTCCGGCAAAGGGTCGGGGCCGGAACCGGAGGGCGGGGAGCGCGGTCTGTCGGGGGATGGCCCGCGCGAAATGCAAAAGAACCGGTGCGCCACGTCGGGGGTGGCGCCCGGTTCTTTTGTTTTTGCCGGTGTCAGCGAGCGCGGCGGGCCAGGCGCTCCGGGTCCAGGATCAGCACCGACTTGCCTTCCAGCCGCAGCCAGCCGCGGTGCGCGAAGTCGGCCAGCGCCTTGTTCACGGTCTCCCGCGAAGCGCCGACGTACTGGGCGATCTCCTCCTGCGTCAGGTCGTGCGTGACCCGCAGGATGCCGGCCTCCTGACTGCCGAAGCGCTGTGCGAGCTGCAGCAGCGCCCGCGCCACGCGGCCGGGGACGTCGGTGAAGATCAGCTCCGCGACCATGTTGTTCGTCCGGCGCAGCCTGCGGGCGATGACCCGCAGCAGCTGCTCGGCGATCTCCGGCCGGTTCGCGATCCACTTCCGCAGCGACGGCCGGTCCATCGACACCGCCCGCACCTCGGTGACCGTCGTCGCGGTCGAGGTGCGCGGGCCCGGGTCGAAGATCGACAGCTCGCCGAACATGTCCGAGGGGCCCGCGATCCACAGCAGGTTCTCCCGGCCGTCCGCCGACTTGCGGCCGATCTTCACCTTGCCGGACAGGATGATGTACAGCTTGTCGCCGGGCTCACCCTCGGAGAAGATCACATGACCCCGCGGGAACTCCACGGTCTCCAGGGTCTGGGCGAGCGCCTCAGCCGCGGCCGGCTCCACCCCCTGGAAGATGCCCGCCCGGGCCAGGGTCTCGTCCACCTCGTGCCTCCTCGTCGGTGGCGACCGTGTTCCCGCGAACCGGGGCGTGTCGCCGATCACTTGCGTGCAGTCTAGGCCGTTCGGACGAGATCGCCTCAGGGCACGCCGAGGACAGACCGATCACCGCCCGGCCGGGCGAGGGCGATCTCGCTCCGAACGGACAGAGTAATCCTCGCTGAATCGGTCGAGGTCAGTGGGCCTCAGCCACGGCTCTTGCGCGGGCGCATCTTGGCCGCGCGACCACCGAGACGGCGCAGCCGGAACAGCTCCAGCGCGCGGCCGATGCCGTGCCCGTACAGCGCCCTGACCTCGTTCGGCCGGGCCTGCTCCAGGAACTCCTCGACCTCTTCCTCCTGGACCGCGACGTGGCGCAGCCGGTTCTCCACTCGTTCCATCGCCAGGGCGAAGAACATCATCACGAGTGGCACCGCTACTACGAACCAGACAGTCATCGGTTCTGATCCTCGCTCATCACGGCTTCAGGGGGTGGTGTCAGGGGTCCGGCGTGTCGGCTTCCGTAGGCTAGCGGTGTGCCGAATGCGTCTCATGTCAGCCCTCGCAAAGGAAGCGCAGCAGCGCGAAGCGCTTCCGTTGAGGGCGGTGGCGGGCGACGGGTGGGCGAGAGCCGCCTCGCACTCGTGAGACGCGCGCGCCGCATGCTTCGTTGCCTGACCGATGCGTATCCCGACGCACACTGTGAGCTGGACTTCACCACGCCGCTGGAGTTGCTGATCGCGGTCGTGCTGTCGGCGCAGACCACGGACGTGCGGGTCAACGAGGTGACCCCCGCCCTGTTCGCGCGCTACCGCACCGCCGCCGACTACGCGGGCGCGGACCGCACCGAGTTGGAGGAGCTGATCCGGCCCACCGGCTTCTTCCGCGCGAAGGCGAACTCGCTGATGGGCCTCGGCGCCGCGCTGGTCGAGCGGTTCGACGGCGAGGTGCCGGGCAAGCTGGAGGACCTGGTCACGCTGCCCGGTGTCGGCCGCAAGACCGCGAACGTCGTGCTCGGCAACGCCTTTGACGTGCCGGGGATCACGGTGGACACCCACTTCGGCCGCCTGGTGCGCCGCTGGGGCTGGACCGCGGAGGAGGACCCGGTCAAGGTCGAGCACGCGATCGGCGAGCTGATCCCCCGCAAGGAGTGGACGATGCTCTCGCACCGGGTGATCTTCCACGGCCGCCGCGTCTGCCACGCCCGCAAACCGGCCTGCGGCGCGTGCCCGCTGGCCCGTGACTGCCCCTCCTACGGCGCGGGCCCGACCGGGTTCGAGGAGGCCGCGAAGCTGGTCAAGGGCCCGGAGCGGGACCACCTGCTCGCGATGGTGACCAAGCGGTGACGACGGCGACCAGGTGGGCGCTCGTCGCCGGGGTGCTGGTGCTCGCGGTGATCGTCGCGGTGCTGCCGCAGGTCCGCTCGGACAGCCCGGCCGCCGGCCCGGACCTGACCGCGGCCAGGGCCGCCGCCGCTCTGGCGCCGTGCCCGTCCGGCACCGGCGAGGTCGCCCAGCTCGCCGGCGTCCGTGCCGAATGCCTCGGCGACGGGACCACCGTCGACCTGGGCAGCGCGCTCGCCGGGCAGGTGACGCTGGTCAACGTGTGGGCCACCTGGTGCGAGCCGTGCCGGACCGAGCTGCCCGTGCTCCAGCGGTACGCGAGCGAGCCGGGCGCAGTTCGGGTCCTCACCGTGCAGGTGCAGAGCAAGCCGGACGACGGCCTCGAACTGCTCGCCGAGCTGGGTGTGCGGCTGCCGACCGTGTTCGACGGCGACGGCGGGAGCGGCCCGGTGCGCAGCGCCCTCAAGGTGCCGCCCGCGCTGCCCGCGTCCTACCTGGTCGCCGCGGACGGGCAGGTCCGCCTCATCGAAAGCCCACGCACCTTCACCGATCCTGAGCAGGTGCGCGAGGTCGTGCGGAGGCTGTCGTGAAGGGACCGCTCGTCGAACCGGCGTCGGTGCCGGACTGGTTGCGCCCGCTGGTCGAGATCAGCGGGAAGCTCGACTCGACCGCGTTCACCCGCTTCACCCCGCCCGAGGACGAGTTGACGCGCGCCGCGTCGGTGCTGATCCTGTTCGGCCACGGCGAGCGAGGGCCGGACGTGCTGCTGCTGCGCCGCGCGGACACGCTCGGTTCGCACGCGGGCCAGGTGGCCTTCCCGGGCGGCGGCGCCGACCCGGAGGACGCCGACGTTGTCGCCACCGCCCTGCGCGAGGCCGAGGAGGAGACCGGGGTGGACCCGTCCGGTGTGCGGCCGGTCGCGATCCTGCCGGAGCTGTTCATCCCGGTGTCCAAGTTCGCCGTGACGCCGGTGCTCGCCCACTGGCACGCGCCGTCGCCGGTGCACGCCGTCGACCCGGCGGAGACGGCGGCGGTGGCCAGGGTGCCGGTGGCCGACCTGGCCGATCCGGCCAACCGGTTCCAGGTGCGCCGGCCAGGGACCGCCTACAAGGGCCCGGCCTTCACCGTGAACGGGCTGTTCGTGTGGGGGTTCACCGCGGGGCTGCTGACCGTCCTGCTCGAACTGGGCGGCTGGGCACGTGAGTGGGATCGCGGCGACGTCCGGGATCTTGACGTAGCGTTGCGCGATCATCTGCTCGCGACCGACTGAGGAGACGCGGTGAACTGGGTCGACGTCCTGGTCATTCTGCTGGCGCTGGTGGCGGCCGTCTCCGGCGCGCGCCAGGGCGTGGTGATCGCGTTGCCCGCGCTGGTCGGCGTGATCGGCGGGGCGATCCTGGGCATCCGGATCGCGCCGTGGGTCGTCGAGCTGTTCGAGAACCCGGCTGCCAAGGTCGCCTTCGCGGTCGCGACGGTGGTGTTCCTGGTCGCGCTCGGCGAGACGCTCGGCGTGTGGCTGGGGCGGCGGTTCAAGTACGCGGTCAAGCGGCGGTTCAACACCGACAAGCTGACCGGCATCGACCAGACGCTGGGCGCGATCGTGCAGGCCGTCGTGGTGTTCGTGGTGGCGTGGCTGATCGCGGTGCCGCTGACCGGTGTCGCCGCGCTGCCCGGGCTGGCGCGGGCGATCAACAACTCGACGGTGCTCGGCACGGTCGACAAGGCGATGCCGCCCGCCGCCGAGGGCCTGCCCAGCGAGCTGCGGAAACTGCTCGACGTCTCCGGGTTCCCGTCCATTGTGGACCCGTTCCAGAAGACCCAGATCAACGACACCGCGCCGCCGGACACGACGCTCCAGGACAGCGCCGTGGTGCAGCAGTTGCGCGGCAGCGTGCTGAAGATCCGCGGCACCGCCGAGTCGTGCTCGCGCACGCTGGAGGGCAGCGGCTTCGTGATCGCGCCGCAGCGGGTGATGACGAACGCGCACGTGGTGGCGGGCACGGAGACGACGGCGGTGGAGACGTCGGCCGGGCGGCTGCCCGCGCGGGTCGTGTACTTCGACCCCGAGGTGGACGTCGCGGTGCTCGCCGTGCCCCGCCTGGATGCGACGCCCCTGAGCCTGGCGCCGGAGCCGGCGAAGGCGGGCGACAGCGCGATCGTCCTCGGCTACCCGCTGGACGGCCCGTACCGCGCGACGCCGGCCCGCATCCGCAACGAGATCACCTTGCAGGGCCCGGACATCTACGACTCCCGCACCGTGCGCCGCGACGTGTACACCGTGCGGGCGCAGGTGCGCAGCGGCAACTCGGGCGGCCCGCTGGTCGACCCGCAGGGCCAGGTCGTCGGGGTGGTGTTCGGGGCGTCCGTCGAGGACGCCGACACCGGCTTCACCCTGACCGGCAACCAGGTGCGCCCGGTGATCGAATCCGCGCCGTCGCTGAGCGCCCGGGTCTCCACCGGGGCTTGTGCCGCCTGACCCACGCGCGAGTTTCGCGCTCCGGGCCGCGAGATCCGCGCTCGGTCGCGCGGGTTCGCATTCCCGGGCGCGCTGCGTAGGTCCCGCGCCGGGCCGTGCGAGTCCCGCGCTCCGCGAGCCCCGCGCTCGGTCACGCGGATTTCGCGTTCGCGGGCGCGAGTTCCGCGCGGCCGCGGGAGTGCCGCGCTGCCGGCCGCCAGTTCTGCGATTGGTCCGGCGAGTTCACGCTGCCGGACGTAGGTCCCGCGCTCAGCCGCGCGAGGCCCGCGCTGCTGGACGCCGCTCCCGCGCCTGGCCCCGTGACGCCCGCGCTCCCGGCCGTTGGTCCCGCGCTCGGCCGTGCGGATCGTGCGCTCCGGCCGCGAGTCCCGCGAGCCGTGCGAGTCCCGGCGTCAGGCCTTCGCCAGGAAGTCCAGCAGCGCCTTCGTCGTCTCGTCGGGCGCTTCCAGCTGCGGGAAGTGACCCACGTCCGCCAGTTCCTCCAGCACCGAGTGCGGCCCACGCCACGGAGCCGACGCCCGGGCGGTCTCCGGCAGCACGCACGGGTCCGCCGCGCCGTGGATCTGCAGCACCGGCGCCGCCACCCGGGCGCCGACCGCGTCGGCGAACCGGCGTCCTTCGCCGCGGAACTGGGCCCGGAACGCCCACCGGTAGTACTCCAGCGCGCTGTGCGCCACACCCGGGATCCGCACCGCTTCGCGGAACAGCGCGGCGCTGGTGTCGAAGTCGCGCGTCGCCGTCCACCGTGGACCGGACCAGGCGCGCAGCAGGCCCTCCAGGTTGGCGCCGTCGTCCTCGGTGAGCCACCGCTCGGGCGCCATCGGCACCTGGAAGCGGAACAGGTGCGCCAGCGCCCGCGTCTGGTTGGACCCCTTGCGCCGGAACGCGGTGCGGGCGATCGCGCTGCGCAGAGCCATCGGGTGCGCGCCGCCCAGCACCGTCACCGACGCCACGACCCGCGGGTGCAGCGCGGCCGCCGTCCAGGCCAGCAGCCCGCCCCACGCGTGCCCGACCAGGTGCGCCTGCCGTTCGCCGAGCGCGCGGACCAGGCCGGCGACGTCACCGGCGAGCGTCCACGCGTCGTAGCCGCGTGGGGGTTTGTCCGAATCGCCGTAGCCGCGCAGGTCGGCCGCCACCGCGTGGTAACCAGCGTCGGCGAGGGCGGTGAGCTGGTGCCGCCAGGTCCACCAGAACTGCCCGAAGCCGTGCAGGAACAACACCAGCGGCCCGTGCCCGGCCTCGGCGACGTGCAGCCGGATGCCGTTCGCGGACACGTCGCGGTGCGCCCACGACCCGTCGATCCGGACGATGGACGGGTCGGGCGGCGTCACGGTCGCGCCTGAGCGGTTCAGCTGTGTTCGGGGACGGCGTCCCGGCGCGGCTTGAGGGCCGCGGCCGTGTCCTTGACGCTGGTGATGGTGCGTTCCGGCGCCCGGATCTTCTTGACCTTGCGGTAGCCGAGGAAGCCGAACAGCCCCGCGACCAGCAGCATCAGCAGGAACACGATGCCGAACGCGGCCCACCGCTTGAGCCACTCGGACAGCAGCTCGCCGAGGAAGAAAAAGAAGAAGAACGAGCTGTAGAGCCCGATCACCCCGGCGACGATGAAGAAGACGCTGCCCTTGGCGCCCTTGCGGACCTCGCCCATCACCTCGGACTTCGCCAGCTCGACCTCGGCCCTGACCAGCGTGGACAGGTGCTGGGTGGCCTGGCTGACGAGGCTGCCGATCGACTGGCCGTCGGAGGCGGACTCGGCCTCCGGGCTCAGCGGGATGTAGGGCACGGCCCCGTGGGCATCCCGACCGTTGCGTTCGTGCTCCTGGCTGCTCACGGGGGTCATCGTGCCAGAAGACCCAGCACGGGGCTCGGTTAGTCCTCCGCTGCGGCGTGTACCTTGTTGCGCCGCAGCAGCACCGCCGCCCCGGTCAGCGAGCACACGGCGGAGGCCAGCAGCACCGCCGTGCGGGCCAGCTCACTCGCCTCGCCCTCCAGCGCGAGGTCCGCGATCAGCAGCGACACCGTGAACCCGACGCCGCCGAGCAGCGACAACGCCGCGATGTCCCGCCAGCCGACCCCGCGCGGCTTCTCCGCGAGCCGCAGCTTCACCGCCGCGAAGCAGGCGCCGAAGATCCCGATCGCCTTGCCGACGACCAGCCCGAGGAACACCGCGAGCGGCACGGGCTCGGTGAAGACGCGGCCGAGCGAGTCGCCGCTGACCGCGATACCGGCCGCGAACAACGCGAACACCGGCACGGCCACGGCCGCCGACCACGGCTGCAGCCGGTGCTCCAGCCGGATCGCCGGCGCGTGCTCCTCGTCCGGGTCCGGCCGGACGCGGGTGAGCAGGCCGAGCGCGACCCCGGCGATCGTGGCGTGCACCCCCGCCGAGTGCACCGCGACCCACACGACGACCGCGAGCGGCACGTAGATCCACCACGCCCGCACCCGCTTGTGCTGCAGGAACGCGTACAGCGCGAGCGCGGCGACCGCGACCAGCGCGGCGACCAGGTTGAAGGACGTGGTGAACAACACGGCGATGAGGATGATCGCGCCCAGGTCGTCGACGACCGCCAGCGACAGCAGGAAGACGCGCGCGCTGCTCGGCAGGTTCGACGCGGTGAGTGCGAGCACACCCAGCGCGAACGCGATGTCGGTCGCGGTCGGGATCGCCCACGCACGTTCCATGCCCTCCGCGCCACCGCCGGCGAGCAGGGCGACCACGGCGGGGACGACCATCCCGCCGACCGCGGCGATGATCGGCAGCACGGCCTTCTTGAGCTGCGACAACTCGCCGACGACCAGTTCGCGCTTGAGTTCCAGCCCGGCGACGAAGAAGAACAGCGCGAGCAGGCCGTCCTTGGCCCAGTCGCCGACCGACAGGTTGAGGTGCAGCAGGTGTGGACCGACGTGGAAGTCGCGCACCACCCGGTAGGACTCGGCGATCGGTGAGTTCGCCCAGATCAGGGCGATCGCGGTGGCGGCGAGCAGGATCATCCCGCCGGTGGTCTCGGTGCGCAGGTAACGCACGAATTCGCTGGCGGGGCGGCGCGGCTGGCCCACGGGACGGCTCCTCCGGGATCGATCGGACCGAGTCTTGCCGACCAGACTTCCCGGCGCACCGTGGACCATCGTACCTTACGGGCCGGTAACATGATGCCCAACAGGAGTCGTAGCATGTCACTCGCCAACGTTGTCTAGACCTTAAAAGGGCGGCGGCAGTGACGACCTCCACCGAGGCGAAGCGCGACACCCGGTTCTTCGGGCACCCGATCGGGCTCGCGAACCTGTTCGGCGTCGAGATGTGGGAACGCTTCTCGTACTACGGGATGCTCGGCATCCTGCCGATCTACCTCTACTACTCGGTCGCCGAGGGCGGCCTCGCGATGCCGGAGGCCACCGCCACCAGCATCGTCGGGGCCTACGGCGGTCTGGTGTACCTGTCCACGATCGTGGGCGCCTGGGTCGCCGACCGCCTGCTGGGGTCCGAGCGCACGTTGTTCTACAGCGCCGTGCTGATCATGATCGGGCACATCAGCCTCGCGTTCCTGCCCGGTTTCCTGGGCATCGGCGTCGGCCTGGTGTGCGTCGCGGTCGGCAGCGGCGGGCTCAAGGGCAACGCCACCGCCGTGGTCGGCACGCTCTACGGCGAGAAGGACGAGCGGCGCGACGCCGGCTTCACGATCTTCTACATGGGCGTCAACCTGGGCGGGTTCGTCGGCCCGCTGCTCACCGGGCTGGCGCAGAGCGAGGTCGGCTTCCACCTCGGGTTCGGGCTCGCCGCGATCGGCATGGCGATCGGCCTGACCCAGTACACGATCTTCCGGCGCAACCTGCCCGACACCGCGCGCGAGGTGCCCAACCCGCTGCCCGCGCAGCGGCGGCCCGCGGTCGGCGGGGTGCTGCTGGTGCTGGTCGCCGTCATCGTGGCGGCCGTGCTGACCGGGATCGTCACCGCGGCCAACCTGTCCGACGTGGTCGTGTGGATCGTCGGCATCGCGTCGGTGGTGTACTTCGCGGTGATCCTGACCAGCAGTAAGATCACCGCCATCGAGCGGCGGCGGGTGCTGTCGTTCATCCCGATGTTCATCGCCAGCGCCGCGTTCTTCGCGCTGTACCAGCAGCAGTTCACGGTGGTCGCGGTGTACTCGGACCAGCGGCTGGACCGCGACCTGTTCGGCTGGGAGATGCCGGTCAGCTGGGTGCAGTCGATCAACCCGGTGTTCATCCTGCTGCTCGCACCGGTGATCGCCGCGATCTGGGTCAAGCTGGGCTCGCGGCAGCCGTCGACGCCGATCAAGTTCGCGCTCGGCACGTCCGTGATGGGTGTGGCGTTCCTGCTGTTCCTGTTCTTCGCGGGCGGCGCGGCCAACAGCACGCCGCTGCTCGCGCTCGTCGGGATCCTGCTGGTGTTCACCGTCGCGGAGCTGATGCTGTCGCCGGTCGGGCTGTCGCTGTCGACGAAGCTGGCGCCGGACGCGTTCCGCACGCAGATGGTCGCGTTGAACTTCCTGTCGGTCTCGCTGGGCACCGCGCTGTCCGGCTCGCTGGCCGAGTACTACGACACCGACCACGAGACGGCGTACTTCGGCATCGTCGGCGGGGTGGCCGTCCTGATCGGTGTGGTGCTGGCGCTGATCAGCCCGTTCGTGCGAAAGCTGATGTCGGGCGTGCGTTAGCCGGTCGAATCCGTCGGGTGTCGTTCGACGGCTATGGAGCGGGCCTGAACGACGGACCGGGAAAACCCCGGCGGCGACGGCTTCATGCGCCTGCACGAATGGGCGTTCACCCCGGACTTCCAACCGCGCTGATCCGGTCCGACTGCCGAGCTGGTGGACCGGATCGGCGCGGCCGGTGCGGTCGTCACCGGGCGGCGGACCGCGGAGGAGGTGGACCACTGGGGTGGCGACCACGGGTGCATGGGCATCCCGATCTTCTGGTGACCTACGCGGACGGTGTCGTCGAGGCGATGGCACGGGCGTGCGCGTCATCGGCGCGTACACCGGGCAGCGGGCGCTCGAGGCGGGCGTGCTGGACGAGGTGCAGATTCACCAGATCCCCGTCCTGTTCGGCGGCGGCCGCAGGCTGTTCGACGTACTGCCCGCGCGGATCGAGCTGAAGATCCTCGAGGTGATCGACACGCCCGAGGCCACCCACATCCGCTACCGCGTTCTGCGCTAGCCGGCGGTGATGCCGAACAGCGTGCCCACGTAGTAGGTGACCAGCATGGTCAGCGCGCCGACGCCGACGTTGCGCGCGACCGCCCGGCCCGGCGCGGCGCTGCCGAGCCGGGCGCTGGTGTACCCGGTCAGCGCGAGGCCCGCGACGACGGCGATCGCGCACGTCCACACCCGCCACGACGTGGGCGGCAGCGCGATCGCCAGCAGCGGGATGAGCGCGCCGACGGAGAACGACACGAACGACGCCCACGCGGCCTGCCACGGGTTGGTCAGCTCGTCGGGATCGATGCCGAGCTCGGCCTCCGCGTGCGCGGCGAGCGCGTCCTTCTGCGACAGCTCGCGCGCCACCTGCTCGGCGAGCTCCCGGGACAGGCCCTTGTCCTCGTAGATGTCGGCGAGTTCCCGCTCCTCGGCCTCCGGCATCGTCTTCAGTTCTTGTTTCTCCAGCTTGAGCGCGGCCTGTTCGGTATCGCGCTGGGTGCTGACCGAAACGTATTCCCCACCCGCCATGGAAAGCGCGCCTGCGACCAGTCCGGCTATTCCGGCCATCAGAATGGCGCCGTGGTCGGTGGTCGCGCCCGCGACGCCGACGACGAGCCCGGCGACGGACACGATCCCGTCGTTGGCCCCGAGAACCCCGGCACGCAGCCAGTTCAGCCTGCTGCCCAGGCTCTCGCGATGGGGTTCGTGGGCGTGCGCCTCGGCGGCGTCCTTCGTTTCGGTCACGTTGTCATTGAAGCATCCCGGGGCCGATCGTCCCCATTAGCTGAGTCTTACCTAAATCTCCGCGGAACCCTCGCGGTAAATCTTCGCGGCGGAGATCCGGCCGTCGCGGAAACGGTAGAAACCGGCAATCGCGAAGGTGTGCTCGGCGCCGTCGGCGGTCAGCGTCTCGGTGAGCTGCGCCGCGGCCTGGTCACCCGATGCGATGACGTTGTCCAGTGTCAGCGTCGGCAGGAGCCCGCGCAGCGCGCCCTCGAACAGGTCGGCCAGCTCCGCGCTGCCGCGGACGGTCGTGGTGCCGGTGATCCAGGTGGCGTCGTCGGTGAACCCGGCCATCAGGGCGGCGAGGTCGCGGTCGTTGAACGCCTCGACGTGCGCTTCCAGCGCGGAGACGGGATCGGTCACCCCGCGATCCTGGCACGCGGAAAAAAAGTCCGGTCGTCGATGTCGAGAACGCGTGAACGGCTCCGTCCCCGGTGCGAACGCGGCCACAATGGGCGCACCACGATCGAGGAGACGACCATGGCGAAGTATCTGCTGCTCAAGCACTACCGGGGTGCTCCGGCAGCGGTCAACGAGGTGCCGATGGACCAGTGGGCGCCGGAGGAGATCACGGCGCACGTGCAGTACATGCGGGATTTCGCGGCCCGGTTGGAGGAGACCGGTGAGTTCGTCGACGGTCAGGCGCTGGCGCCGGAGGGCACGTGGGTGCGCTACGACGGGGAGGGGCGTCCGCCGGTGACCGATGGCCCGTTCCCGGAGACCAAGGACCTGATCGCCGGGTGGATGGTGATCGACGTGGACAGCCACGAGCGTGCGGTGGAGCTGGCCGGGGAGCTGTCGGCCGCGCCGGGGGCGGGTGGGAAGCCGATCCACGAGTGGCTCGAGCTGCGCCCCTTCCTCGCCGAGCCGCCCACGGTCACGGAATGAGCCCTGCGGTGGACGAGGCCCTGCTCCGGGGCCTCACCCCGACTGTGCTCGCGATCCTCGTCCGCCGCGGAGCCGACTTCGCGGCGGCCGAGGACGCGGTGCAGGAGGCGCTGGTCGAGGCGTTGCGCGTGTGGCCCGACGACCCGCCGCGCGATCCGAAGGGCTGGCTCGTCACGGTGGCGTGGCGCAAGTTCCTGGACGCGACCCGCGCGGAAGCGGCGCGGCGCCGTCGTGAGGACCTCGTCGAGGTGGAGCCGGAGCCCGGGCAGGCCGTCGGGGTGGACGACACGCTCCAGCTGTACTTCCTGTGCGCGCACCCGTTGCTGACCCCGTCGTCCGCGGTCGCGCTCACGTTGCGTGCCGTCGGCGGCTTGACGACGCGGCAGATCGCCGCCGCGTACCTGGTGCCGGAGGCGACGATGGCGCAGCGGATCAGCCGCGCCAAGCGGACGGTCGCTGGGGTGCGGTTCGACCAGCCCGGCGACGTCGCCACCGTGCTACGCGTGCTCTACCTGGTGTTCAACGAGGGCTACTCCGGTGACGTCGACCTGGCCGCCGAGGCGATCCGGCTGACCCGCCAGCTCGCGGCGGTGATCGACCACCCCGAGGTGGCCGGGCTGCTCGCCCTGATGCTGCTGCACCACGCCCGGCGCGCGAGCCGGACCGCGCCCGACGGCAGCCTGGTGCCGCTCGCCGAGCAGGACCGCGGCCGGTGGGACACCCGCCTGATCGCGGAGGGCGTGGAGATCCTGCAGGCGGCGCTGGCCCGTGACCGGCTCGGTGAGTTCCAGGCGCAGGCCGCGATCGCCGCCCTGCACGCCGACGCGCCCACCGCCGAGGAGACCGACTGGGTGCAGATCGTCGAGTGGTACGACGAGCTGGTGCGGCTGACGGACAGCCCCGTGGTGCGCCTGAACCGGGCGGTGGCGGTCGGCGAGGCGGACGGCCCCCGCGCGGGCCTGGCGGAACTCGCGTCCCTGGACGAGGGGCTGCCGAGGTACGCCGCGGTGTCGGCGTACCTGCACGAACGCGATGGTGACCTGGCGAGCGCCGCCCGGCTGTACGCGGAGGCCGCCACGAAGGCGACGAACCTCGCCGAACGCGACCACCTGACCCGCCAAGCCGCACGACTGAACACGAGGCTGCGAGGGTGACCCCACCGCCCGGCGCCCCGATACACCGTCGCCCCGACGCGCCGACTCCCCAACGCCCCGGCGCACCCCTGCCCGCGCCGGGACGCTGAGTGGGGGCGCTGGCACGGTCACGCTCGCTGAGGGGCCCGCTCCGCAGGCGCGGAGCCCCTTACTGGTGGTGGCCTCCGGCAATCCCGCGCCTTTACCCCGCCGGGTGCCAGGACTCTGGCCGCATTGCTGGGCGTGCCCGCTCAGCGGGCGCAGTAGCCCCTTGTCGGGTGGTGGCCGCTGGCAATCCCGCGCCTCTGCCCACGCCGGGTGCCAGGACTCCGCCCACGTGCCCGGGCATGCCCGCTCCGCAGGCACGGCAGCTGCCACCGGGCGATGGCCTCCGACGACCCCGCGCCGCTACCTACCCGGGTGCCAGGACTCGCTCCCAGCCGGGCGCCCGGTCAGCCGATCGCCTCCGGCAAGCGCCGGACGCGGTAGGCCGCCTCGATCGTGTTGCCCGTCGCCGGGTCGCCCAGTTCGACCCGCCATTCGCCGGCGAACTGGTTCACCCCCGGCACCATCGGGATCGTCCCGGAGATCAGCACCACCCCCGGCTCGTACAGCCCGCGCTCGCGCAGCACGTCGAGCCAGTGCTGCGGCGTCAGCAGCTCCGCGAGCGTGCCGTCCTGGATCAGCTGCCCGTCGGCCCAGCCGCGCAGCGTCAGCGAGTCCAGCCGGTCCGCCACGTCGTCCAGCCGCCACGCCTGGCGCCCCAGCACGTCCGGCGCCGCGTTCTTGCTCCAGGCCACCCCGTGCACCTCGAGCTCCCGGTCGGTGTGGTCGCACGCGACGGTGAGCAGCACCCCGTCCGCGGTGATCACCAGCGCCCACTCCGCCTCGCCGGACGTGCGGTCGTGCTGGGCGGGCACCTCGTCGGTCTGGGCGGCCAGGTACGGGGCGACCGGGTACAGCGCCGGCGTGACCTTCGGCGCCGGCACGCCCAGCTCGGCCAGCTCGGCGACGTGCGCGGCGACGTCGGCCTGGTCGCGGCCCGCGTACCCGGCGTTCAGCAAGGTCGTCACCGGAGTGGTCACCGTCGTGCCGTCGGGCAGGTCGAAGCTCAGCGTCGGCATGTCGTCCTCCGTAATTTCGGGTAACCCAGTTCTTACCTGCGAGGGGTTGCGCATGCAGGTTGTATACAACGAGTATTACAGCATCGTGGCACCGAATAGATCAGGATGTGAGCAATGACCTCGGTAACGCCGACCGTGGACAGGGCGTCGCTACGGCGTGCCTTCCTGGCGAGCCTGTCCGGCACGTCGCTGGAGTGGTACGACTTCGCGGCCTACTCGGTGGCCGCGGCCACCGTGTTCGGACACCAGTTCTTCCCGGCTGGCGACCCGCTGGTCAGCACGATGGCCTCGTTCTCCACCTACGCCGTCGGCTACCTCTCCCGCCCGCTCGGCGGGTTCGTCTTCGGCCGTCTCGGCGACGTGCTCGGCCGCAAGCGCGTCCTGGTGATCACGCTGCTGCTCACCGGCATCGCCACCTTCCTCATCGGCGTCCTGCCGACCCACTCCGCGATCGGCGGCTCGGCGGCGGTGCTGCTGGTCCTGCTGCGCTTCGCCCAGGGCGTCGGCATCGGCGGTGAGTGGGGCGGCGCGGTGCTGCTGTCCAGCGAGTTCGGCGATCCGAAGAAGCGCGGGTTCTGGGCCTCCGCCGCCCAGGTCGGCCCGCCCGCGGGCAACCTGCTCGCCAACGGTGTCCTCGCGCTGCTGGCCCTGCTGCTGACCGAGGCACAGTTCGACTCGTGGGGCTGGCGCGTGGCGTTCCTGCTGTCCGCCGTGCTCGTCGCGTTCGGTCTGTGGATCCGGCTCAAGCTGGAGGAGACCCCGGTCTTCAAGCGCATCGCGGAGAGCGGCGAGCGGCCCAGCGCGCCGATTTCCGAGGTCTTCAAGTACGAGCGCCGGGCTCTGCTGGCCGCGATCTTCGTCCGCGTCTGCCCCGACGTGCTGTACGCGCTGTTCACCGTTTTCGTGCTGACCTACATGACCCAGGAGCTGGGCATGTCCCGCAGCCAGGGCCTCACCGCGGTAATGATCGGGTCTGCCGGACAGCTCATCCTGATGCCGGCGTTCGGCGCGCTGTCGGACCGGATGAACCGCCGCAAGCTCTACCTGTTCGCGACCATCGCCGCGGCGATCTGGCCGTTCGTGTTCTTCCCGCTGGTGTCCGGCCGCTCGTTCGGCCTGCTGCTGGTCGGCATCGTGATCGCGCTCGTCATCCACGCCGCGCTGTACGGGCCGCAGGCCGCGCTGATCACCGAGCAGTTCACCGAGCGCCTGCGCTACACCGGCAGCTCGCTGGCCTACACGCTCGCCGGCGTGATCGGCGGCGCCATCGCGCCGCTGCTGTTCACCTCGCTGCTGGCCGGATTCGACAGCTGGGTCGCGCTCGCGCTGTACGTGGTGGTGACCGCGGTGGTCAGCATCATCGGCATCGCGCTCGCGCGAGAGGCCCGCGACGAGACTCAGGTGGTCGTCAGCTGATGCTTCAGGGTCTGGGCGTGGTGGTCGTCGATGGCGGCCAGCGCCGCCTCGACCTCACCGTTGGCCAGTGCGGTCACGATGGCCTGGTGCTCGTGGATGACCTCCGCGTGCCGGGTGCCTGACCGCCGCAGCGCGACGAGCCCGGCACGCACCTGCCGGGCTCGCAGCGCGGTGTAGGTCCGGCTCAGCATCGAGTTGCCCGCGGCCTCGACGAGCAGCGTGTGGAAGTGCGCGTCGAGTTCGATGAACTCCTTGGCCGACGCCGGGTCGTCGCAGCGCTCCTGCTGTTCGAGGACCTCCTGCATCGCCCGCCACGGCACGGTCCCGGCCGCCATCACCCGCTCGGCCGCGAACCGTTCGAGCAGCCCGCGCAGTTCGACGAGGTCCCGCAGGTCGCGCCCGGTCAGCGGCGCGATGTACGCGCCCCGGTTGGGCACGAGCTGCACCAGTTCCTCGGCCGCGAGCTGCAGCAACGCCTCGCGCACGGGGGTGCGGGAGACGCCGACGCGCTCGGCGACCTCCTGTTCGCTGATGAAGCCGCCCTCGGCGTCGGGGTCGGCCAGCACGGTGTTCTTCAGGTAGTCGTAGGCCTTCGCCCGCCCGGACTGGGCGGGCTTGCTCGTCGCCGGCATCCGGGCTCCCTCCATACACGTTGTATACAGATGGTACGCGGAAAGTGTCCGGTGGGAAAAGAACGCCGGGGCGGATGCCTGATCGATGGACATCCGCCCCGGCGGGTCTCGGGATCGCCGGTCGGCGGTCGGTTTCGGCGGGCGAACGCGACGGCGGTCTCCGGCTGGTCCTGGGTGGTCGGCAGGACGCCGAGCTGCTCGGCGAGCGGCTCGACGAGCAGCATGCGGCTCGGCCCGCCGACCAGGTAGACGCCGGTGAGGTCAGCCGTCGAGCTCGGCGAGGGCCTGCCTGGCCTGCTCCAGCTCCGCCTCCAGGGCGGCGACCTTGGCCTTCTGCTGCTCGACAGCGGCGTTGATCACCTCGTCGATCGGCGTCGAGAGGTCCTCGTGCAGCTCCTTGGCCGCGCGGGACACGGCCGAGGCCGGGATCTTCAGGCCCTGCGCGACCCACTTCGAGCCGTGCTTGAGCTCGGCCTGCCACTCGCCGTCGGCGGTGCCGGTGACGGTGAGCGTGAGCTCGACGGTGCGGGTCTTCTTCGCCGCGGAGGCCTTCGGGCGGCCGCGCTTGGGCTTGGCTTCCTCGCTTTCGGCGGAGGTGGCGGCGGGAGCGGGAGCGGCTGCGGAGTCGTCCGTGACCGGCGCCGGCGTGACGGGGGTGTCCTGCTCCTGCGGGGTGGTCGTGGTGTCCAAGCTCATCGGTGCTGCGGTCTCCCTCTCGTGGGGTCCGGCTACGTCGGCCCGAATTCTAGAACAGGCGTTCGATAGCCGCTCGCTGGGGTGTGCCCGGGGATTGTCCCGCGCTACCTACTTCCGCGTACCCCCGGGGCGGCGCGTCCGGAGGTACCGCTACGCTGCCGCCATCACCCGCCAGGGTGAGGAAGCGATGTCGCTCGATGGGGGCAGGTCGAAGTGGGCGTTACTTATCTGTACCCGATCGGGTGTATCTCGTTTTTCCTGCGACCTCGGCAAATGCAGCATTTGCCCTGCTCTCCCTAATCGACCCCCGTCACCCGGGAGTTTGATCACCTAGGGGGGTCCTGATAGCAATAAGGCCCAAGGCGCACCTGCGGTGCCGCATGTCTTCGGGGGAGACCGCCTTGGTGAATTCTTGTCCGATGTAGGTCCTCAAGGATTGTGGTAATGCGCATGACGTGCAGCTCGCGCACGCAGACGGGTTCTGCGCGCCGCGGACGGCTCCCGGTCCGGCTCCTCGCCGTGGCCGGGGTCTCGACCCTGGCACTGCTCACCGGGGCGTGCTCCGGTGGCGACGAGGACGGCGTGAAGCCGGCCGCGGTGAGCCAGGAAGACCTGACCCAGCTGCCGGAGGCGACCACGTTCGCCACGGTCGCGAACGCCCCGCTCGACCCGCAGCCATCCGGTGGCGCGACGGCCGGCCGCGTGATCCACCCCAAGGCCGACATGGTCGTGTACGACTCCGTTGGCGGCAAAGCGATCGCGAAGCTGCCGTCCATCCAAATGGGATCGCCGACGTGGGTGCCGGTGATTGCGGAGCAGGGCGACTGGGCGCACGTCCTCCTGCCGACCCGGCCCAACGCCGCGTCCGGCTGGGTGCACCTGAGCGAGGGCGCCGCCGAATCCGCGCAGAACGACTACGTGGTCAATGTGGACCGTGCCGCGTTCAGCCTGGAGATCCTGGAGAGCGGCAAGTCGATCGGCAAATGGACGATCGGCACCGGCAAGCCCGAACACCCGACCCCGGCGGGGCGTGCTTACATCATCGCCTCGATCGAGGAAACGAAGAACACCTACAGCCCGATCGTGCTGCCGCTGAGCTACCACTCCGATTCGCTGGAGACCTTCGGCGGCGGCCCGGGCACGGTGGGACTGCACACCTGGCCGAACAACAGCTTCGCCGGTCAGGCGAACAGCGACGGCTGCATCCGGGTGCCCTCCGAGGCGCTCGACGAGCTCGTCAAACTGCCGCTCGGCACGATCGTGAACATCACGTGACGTCCTGAGCTTCTTCGCACTTCGCCGGCGGTCGGAATGCACCACGGGGGGCCGCCGGCTTCATTCCGCATTTCCATTTCACGAAAGGGAATTCCTTGTCCAGAAAGAAGGCTGTGGCCGGCGGCGTCGGCGTGCTCGCGACCGCGCTCGCCACCTCGGTGCTGCTCGCGCCCGCCGCGGGTGCGACCACGACCACCACGGACGGCGTCAACTCCGCCTACGCGATCGCCGCCAAGGGCCTCCTCGGGATCGACCCCAGCCCGTACGTGACCGACGAGAAGGGCTTCGAGCAGAAGTCCCTCGCCACGCTGAACGTGCCGGGCCTGGCCCAGGTCAAGCTGCTCAACGCCTCGGCGGGCGCCGGCCAGGCGCGCGCCAGCGTCGCCGACGTCAACGTCGGCCTCGGCGTCGGCAAGCCGCTGCTGACCGCGACCGCCATCGAGGCGGAGTGCGAGGGCGGCAAGGGCACCTCGTCGCTGGCCAAGGCGAAGCTCGGTGACATCACCCTCGACGTGACCGCGCCGACCAACACCACGGTCGCCGTGCCGGGTCTGCTCTCGGTCGTGCTGAACAAGCAGACCAAGAAGGACGACGGCTCGATCACCGTCACCGCGATCTCCATCAAGATCGACAACCTGCAGACGCTGGACATCGCGTCGGTCACCTGCGCGCCGGGCGACGACGACAACGGCGGTGGCGAGACCCCGACCACCAAGCCGACGACGAGCACCTCGAAGCCGGGCACCAGCACCCCGACCTCGACGAAGACCAGCTCCGGTGGCGGCGCCGGCTCGGGTGCGGGCGACAAGCCCGACGCCAACGGCAAGGCCCCGCGGCCGACCCCGGTGAAGGCCCACCTGGACGTCACCGGCTGATCCACTCTTTCCTCGGGTTCCCATGACAAGGGCCCTGCACCGCGATGTGCAGGGCCCTTGTTCGTGCGTCAGTCCTCCTTGCCGGACTTCAGGCCGCTGGAGATCAGCTCCATGACACTGGAGTCGGCCAGCGTGGTGACGTCGCCGATCTGGCGGTTCTCGGCGACGTCGCGCAGCAGGCGGCGCATGATCTTGCCGGAGCGGGTCTTCGGCAGCTCGGGCACGACCATGATCTGCCGCGGCTTGGCGATCGGACCGATCTCCTTGGCGACGTGGTTGCGCAGCTCCTGCACCGCCTCGTCGCCGCCCTCGGCCGCGGAGCCGCGCAGGATCACGAACGCGACGATGCCCTGCCCGGTGGTCGGGTCGGATGCGCCCACCACCGCGGCTTCGGCGACCGTCGGGTGCGACACGAGAGCGCTTTCGACCTCCGTGGTGGAGATGCGGTGGCCGGACACGTTCATGACGTCGTCGACCCGGCCGAGCAGCCAGATGTCGCCGTCGTTGTCGTACTTCGCGCCGTCACCGGCGAAGTAGAAGCCCTGGTCGGCGAACCGTGACCAGTACGTGTCGCGGAAGCGCTCGTCGTCGCCCCAGATGCCGCGCAGCATCGACGGCCACGGCTTGTCCAGCACCAGGTAACCGCCGCCGCCCTTGCCGACCTCGGTCGCGGTGTCGTCGACGACCTTCGCCGAGATGCCGGGCAGCGGGCGCTGCGCCGAACCGGGCTTGGTCGAGGTGACGCCCGGCAGCGGCGAGATCATGATCGCGCCGGTTTCGGTCTGCCACCAGGTGTCCACGATCGGCGCCTTGCCCGCGCCGATGTGCTCGCGGTACCACATCCACGCCTCGGGGTTGATCGGCTCGCCGACGCTGCCCAGCACGCGGAGGCTGGACAGGTCGTACTTCGCCGGGATGTCCTCGCCCCACTTCATGAACGTGCGGATCAGGGTCGGTGCGGTGTAGTAGATGGAGACCTTGTGGTTCTGGATGATCTCCCAGTGCCTGCCCTCGTGCGGCGTGTTGGGGGTGCCCTCGTAGACCACCTGGGTCGCGCGGTTCGCCAGCGGGCCGTAGACGATGTAGGAGTGGCCGGTCACCCAGCCGATGTCGGCGGTGCACCAGTAGACGTCCTCGCCCGGCTTGTGGTCGAAGACGACGTGGTGGGTGTAGGCGACCTGGGTCAGGTAGCCGCCGGAGGTGTGCAGGATGCCCTTCGGCTTCCCGGTCGTGCCGCTGGTGTAGAGGATGAACAGCGGGTGCTCGGAGTCGAACGCCTCCGGGGTGTGCTCGGTGGACTGGCCGTCGACGAGCTCGTGCCACCACACGTCCCGCTCGCTCATCGGGACCTCTTCGCCGGTGCGGCGCACGACGATGACCTTCTCGACGCTCGCGGCGCCGTCGAGGGCCTCGTCGACGTTCGTCTTCATCGGCGCGGCCTTGCCGCGGCGGTACTGGCCGTCGGAGGTGATCACGACCTTGGCCTCGGCGTCGTCGACGCGGGAGCGCAGCGCCGCCGGGGAGAACCCGCCGAAGACGACGCTGTGCATCGCGCCCAGCCGCGCGCAGGCCAGCATCGCGACGATCGCCTCGGGGATCATCGGCAGCTGGATGGCGACCCGGTCGCCGGAGGTGACGCCGAGGGAGGCCAGCGCGTTCGCGGCCTTGGACACCTCGTCCTTGAGCTGGGCGTAGGTGATGTCACGGGTGTCGCCCGGCTCGCCGACCCAGTGGATGGCGACCTGCTCGCCGTGCCCGGACTCGACGTGCCGGTCGACGCAGTTGTACGCGACGTTCAGCTTGCCGCCGACGAACCACTTGGCGAAGGGCGCGCCCGACCAGTCGAGGACCTGGGACCACTTGGTGTCCCAGTGCAGCCGCTCCGCCTGCTCGGCCCAGAACGCTTCGCGGTCGGCGTCGGCCTTCTCGTACCAATCGGCCTTCGCGTTGGCCTGCGCCGCGAACTCGTCGGTCGGCGGGAACGTCCGGTTCTCGGTGAGCAGGTTGTCCAGCGCGGGGGACTGCTCTGTCATGGTGCACGGCCTCCTGAAGTCACTCATCACTGGCTGACGCCGGATGCACGGTAGCGACGTTAGCCCCCGCGACGAAAGAGCGCAGCACCTCACGGCACGTCCCGCGTCGATCACCGCACGCGATCGAGCAGGTTCTCCTGTGTCGTAGGCCACTCCTCGGCGAGCAGCGAGTAGACGACGGTGTCGCGGCGGCTGCCGTCCGGGCGGATGCGGTGCGCGCGCAGCAGGCCCTCCCGGCTGGCGCCGAGCCGCTCGATGGCGCGCTGCGACTTCTCGTTGCGGTGGTCGGTGTGCCAGGTGACCCGCCGTGCGCCGAGCACGTCGAAGGCGCGTTCCAGCAGCAGGAGTTTGGCTTCGGTGTTCAGCGCCGTGCGCTGCCACGGACTGCCGATCCAGGTGTAGCCGATGGCGAGGCCGCGGTGGCGCGGGACGATCTCGTAGTAGGAGGTCGTGCCCGCGACGCGGCCGGTGGTGGCGTCGACCTGTGCCCACGCGATCCGGCCGGGCTCGGCGAGGATGTCGTCGATCATGGCCCTGGTGTCGTCGAGGGTTGCCGGTTGGCGGAGGCTGAGCCAGCGCCAGACCTCGGCGTCGCGGCCGGCTTCGTGCAGGCCCTCGGCGTGTTCCTGGCCGAGCGGTTCGAGGTGGACGTGCTTGCCGCGCAGCGCGGGCCGGTCGTGCCAGTTCACGCGGGGACGGTACCCGTCCGAACTGGTCTTTCGGCAGTGCCAGTTCCGGCTTGCTTTCAAGGTCCACTTCGTCGCCTCATATGCTCGCGGGGACGCGTCGAAGGAGGTCCGAGTGGCTGAGCGGGAAGAGCTCACCTGGGAGTTGTTCGGTTCGGCCAGCCGGGAGCTCGCCCAGCAGGTGGCGGACAGCGGGTACGAGCCGGACGTGATCCTGTCCATCGCCCGCGGCGGGTTGTTCGTCGCCGGCGCGCTCGGCTACGCGCTCGACGTGAAGAACCTGCACGTCATGAACGTCGAGTTCTACACCGGCGTCGGCGAGCGGCTCGAACTGCCGGTGATGCTGCCGCCGGTGCCGAACGCCGTCGACCTGACCGGCGCGAAGGTCCTGGTGGCCGACGACGTCGCCGACACCGGCGCCACGCTCAAGCTGGTGCGTGACTTCTGCGCGGACCACGTGGCGGACGTGCGGTGCGCGGTGGTGTACGAAAAGCCCTGGTCAGAGGTGAAGTGCGAGTACGTCTGGCGGCGCACGGACCGGTGGATCAACTTCGCCTGGTCGAAGCAGCCGCCGGTGATCCGGCGCGAGGGGCAGGTGCTGGACGCATGAGCGACCCACTGGCGCCGCTGCTCGAACTGGAGGGCGTGGCCGAGGCGGCGAAGAAGGCGCAGGACGCGGTCTTCGCCGTGCACCGCCTCCCCGTGAACCTGCGCGGCGGCTCGGCCACCGCGGCCGAGGCGTCCGTCCGGGGCGCCCGGGCGTCGGCCGCGCTCGACGGCGCGGACCCGGAAATTCCGGCCGACGCCGAGGTGAAGGACCCGATCCTGGCCGGCGCGCTGCGGGTGGCGGAAGCGAGCGAGTCGCTGCTGCCCACCTGGCGCCGCGCCCCGCGACAGGCGCTGGCCCGGATGCACGTCCTGGCCGCGGCCGATCTCGTCGACCACCAGGACGCGCTGGGCCGCCCCGACCCGGCCGCCGGTGCCCGCCTGGACCTGCTGACGCAGCTGGTCACGGGCGCGACGTCGGTGCCAGGCCCCGTGCTGACCGCCGTCGTGCACGGCGAGCTGCTCAGCCTGCGGCCCTTCGGCACGGCGGACGGCGTGCTGGCCCGCGCCGCGGCTCGCCTGACCATGACGGCGAGTGGCGTCGACCCGAAGGGCCTGAGCGTCCCCGAGGTCGCCTTCTTCCGCCGGTCAGCGCGGTACCAGGAGACGGCGGCGGCCTTCGCGACCGGAAGCCCCGACGGCGTGCGCTCGTGGCTCCTCTTCGTGTGTGAAGCGCTGGAAGCGGGCGCGCGGGAGGCCAAGAGCATCGCCGACGCCGCCGGCTGAGCTGCCTCGTCGGCGGGCCGCGTTCCGCACGCGGCGGTGGTGCCGGGGTTGACCGCGGTGCCGTGCGCTGGCCGTCGTCAACCGCTCGCAGTCGCGCAATTCGGGGAAGTGCGACGCTCCCCGCGCACCTCCCCGGGACTGCGCGACCTCAGGTCGTCGCGCAGGCGAGCAGCGCCTCCCGCACGTGCCCGCCGTTCGCGGCCAGCATGTCCGCCGCCGTCGCCGCGTCCACCCCGCACAGCAGGTGCACCAGCGCGACCTTCAAGTCACCGTTCGCCTCCGCCAGGGCCTCGGCGGCTTCCCGCTCGTCCGCGCCCGTCGCCTCGCTGAGGATGCGCAGCGTCCGGCCGCGCAGCTTCGCGTTGGTCGCGCGCAGGCTGACCATCAGGTTCGAGTAGGTCCGGCCGAGCTTGATCATCGTGGCAGTGGAGAACGCGGTCAGCAGGATCTTCTGCGCCGAGCCCGCCTTCATCCGCGTCGACCCCGCGATGACCTCCGGACCGGTGTCCACCGAGATGAACACGTCGACCCCGGACGGCCTGGCCGCACGCGCGTTGCCCGAAACCAGGCCGGTCGTCGCGCCCAGCCGCGCGGCCGCCTGCAGCGCGCCGATGACGAACGGGGTGCGGCCGGACGCGGTCAGGCCCAGCACGAAGTCGCCCGCCCGCACCGAAGCCGAGATCTCCGCGGCACCCGCGGCGGCGTCGTCCTCGGCGTTCTCGACCGCTTCGCGCAACGCCCGGTCGCCGCCCGCGTGGTGCGCGACGAACCAGTCGGCAGGCACGTTGAACGTCGGCACGAGCTCGGCGGCGTCCAGCGTCGCCAGACGGCCGGACGTGCCCGCGCCGACGTAGTGCACACGATGGCCGGTGCGCAGCGCCTCCACCGCATGATCGACCGCGTCCGCCAGCTCGGGCAGGACCTTGGCGACCGCATCGGGGACCCGGCGGTCCTCGTCGTTGATCATGGTCAGGATGCCGAGGGTCGACATCCGGTCGATCTCGGTGGTGCGGGGGTTGCGCTGCTCGGTCGGGGAATCGACGTGGACCACCTGACTCGGCACCGTCATCATGCGTCTCACCGTTTCCTTCGTGCTCACTTTCCGGTTTCTCGCGGCCGCCTCCGGCCGTCCGGTCGCACGCCGAGGCGGTGACCGCCGACGGCGTCGCGAGTGGCTTCCAGCGCGGCGGACGCGCTCTCCATGTGGTGCTGCGCGACGCCGATGAACACGCAGTCGATGACCGTGAGCTGGGCGATCCGGCTCGCGGTCGCGCCCGAGCGGAAGGTCGTCTCGCGTGCGGCCGTGGTCAGCACGTAGTCGGCGACCTCGGTGATCGGCGAGCGCGGGAAGTTGGTCAGCGCCACCGTGGTCGCGCCGTGCTCGCGGGCCACCCGCAGCGCCTCGACGGTGTCGGTGGTCGCGCCGGTGTGGGAGACGCCGATCGCGACGTCGCCGGCGCCCAGCACGGCGGCCGAGGTCAGCATGATGTGCGTGTCCGACCAGGCGAAACACACGCGGCCGATGCGGTGCAGCTTCTGCTGCAGGTCGGCGGCGACGAACGCGCTCGCGCCGACGCCGTAGACGTCGGTGCGCCCGGCGTTCGCGAGCAGTTCGATCACGCGCTGCAGGGTCGCGATGTCGAGCTGGTCGGCGGTCTCCTCCACCGCGCGGGCGTCGGCGAAGCTGACCTTGCCGACCACGGCGGCCAGGTCGTCGTCCACGGCGATCTCGCCGCCCAGGTTGCGAGCCGATCGCGCCTCGGAGCGGGCGGTGTCGGCGGCCAGCGCGATCCGCAGCTGCGGGTACCCGCCGACCCCCACGGCCTTGCAGAACCGGGTCACTGTGGTTTCGCTGGTGTTCGCCGCGAGAGCCACCTCGGTGATCGACCGGCGCGCTACTGCAGACGGGTCATCGAGGACGACCTTGGCTACACGCTGTTCCGCCCTGGCCAGACCGGGCAGCAGCGACCGGATCCGGACCAGGGGACTGGTTTCGGACTCGCGTGCGACCGAACCGATCTCGCTCGGTGCCTGCCCCGTCACGGAATCGGCATCCGTTTCCGTGGGAAACTTACTAACCGTAGGCATTTGAGACAAGGTTACCCACATCCTTAGGGATGATCGCAACTCGCCCGCCCCTGCACGGCCGAGCTGCGGTGACTCAGTTGCCCGGAAAGTCGCCAACTACGTCGTGGTTGTTAACGTCATCAAGTTAACGACTTGGCAACTTCCGATGGTTCCCGAAACAGCCGACGATCGTCGGTGGCTCCCGCTCGCGTCTCAGTGATAGGGACTTCCCCGCCACGATGGTATGACGCGACTCTGCGCACTTTAAGTACGAATGGAGCAGCCGTCCGGTAACTGTTCGTGACGGACACGAGTGTCCGAAATTCGTTGGCGCTGGTTGGTGGCACACCACCCGGATGCACGGTGAGTGTCCGCTCGCCGAAAGATCACCTGTCCGGCCGCGGGTAATTCGGCCTACAGGCGGACCGGTTTCACCGCGCTTCGGCCAGCGAGCTCGCCCACTTCTCGCGGGCCGGGTTGATCGAACCCCAGTCGCGGGTCGGGTGAACGCGATTGGTCAGCAGGATCGCAAACGACCGGGACACCGGATCGATCACCAGCGACGTGCCGGTGAACCCGGTGTGGCCCGCGGTGGTGGGGGCGGACAGCGCTCCCATGTAGAACCGCTGGTCCAGCTCGAACCCGAGCCCGTGCGCGTGACCGGGGAAGGCCTGGTTGTAGTCGGTCAGCATGTCCCGCACGGTCTCCGGGCGCAGGATGCGGGCGTCCCGGTAGGCGCCGCCGTTGAGGATCGTCTGCGCGAGCACCGCCAGGTCCGGCGCGGTGGAGAAGATGCCGGCGTGACCGGACACCCCGCCCAGCGCCCACGCGTTCTCGTCGTGGACCTGGCTGCGCACCATGCCGCGTGGTGGATCCGCCTGGAACTCGGTGGCCGCGATCCGGCCGAGCTTCTCCGCGGGCGGGTTGAACGTCGTGTCGGTCATCCCGAGGGGCAGGGTGATCCGGTCCCGCACCACGACGTCGAGCGGCTGCCCGGCGATCCGCTCGACGAGGAAGCCGAGCGTCATCAGGTTGATGTCCGAGTAGAGGTACGTCGTGCCCGGCTCGTTCGTCAGCGGACTGTCGAGCACGGCCTTCCGCCGGGACGGGATGTCCGGGTAGCCCTCCCACAGGGACGGGCGCGGGTCGGCGGCCAGGCCAGAGGTGTGGGTGAGCAGCTGCCGCACGGTCACCTGCTGCTTCCCGTTCGCCGCGAACTCGGGCAGGTAGTCGGCGACCGGCCGGTCCAGGGCGACCTTGCCGTCCTCCACGAGCTGCATCACCGCGAGGGACGTGAACACCTTGGTGATCGAGGCCAGGTCGAAGATCGTGTCGGCGCGCACCGGCACCTGCTGGTCGGGCGGCAGCTCGGCGCCCGCGGCGTCGGCGTACCGGAGCGCCCCGCCGGTCGCGGTCTCCTCGACGATCACCCCGTCGTGCGCGAGGATTCCGGCCGCGCCGGAGAAGTGCGGGTGCCCGGAAACCGGATCCGGTTTGGCCCAGTCGCTCAGGAACTGCTCGGCGGCCAGCAGCGGCGCGGGATCGAGGCCCACCTCGCCGGGCGCGCCCGGGCGCAGCACCGTGTCGGCCGGTGCGAACTCGTACTGCGGACGGTCGATCCGCCCGGTGTGCGCCTGTTCGGTGATGGTGGTACTCGCTCCGGGGACGGTGAGGGCGGAAACGGTCAGCACCGCCGCGACCAGTAGTTTGCCCGTTCGCACGCCGGCCTCACCAGTAGAGCAGATGCGGCCGACGGCGGGCGGTGAACTCGTCGAGCTCCGCCTGCCAGGACCCGACGATCTCGTCCACCCCCGCCCCGCGGTCGACCATCGTGCGCAACCGGTCCGAGCCGGTGAGCTTGTCGATGCCGTTGTCCGCGCGCCAGGCGAAGAGGTCCGGGTGCAGCTTCTTGGCCGTGACCAGCATGGCCACCGCCGTGCGGATGGCGTCGAACGAGGCCGGGTCGGTGACCGTGAGCTGCACCCCGCCGCAGGTCTGGTTGACGAACTTGCCGAACGTCGGGACGAAGTAGGTCTCCCGGAACCGCACGCCCGCGAGCCCCAGCGCGGTCAGCTCGTCCCGCCAGCGCCAGTCGATGCCGGGGGCGCCGATGATCTCGAAGGGCCGCGTCGTGCCGCGTCCCTCGGAGAACACCGTGCCCTCGAACATGCCCGTGCCGGGGTAGACCAGCGCGGTGTCCGCGGTCGGCATGTTCGGGCTCGGTGGCGTCCAGGTCAGCCCGGTGCCGGCGAAGAAGATGTCCCGGCGCCACCCCTCGGTCTGCACCACCTGCAGGTCCGCCAGCCGCACCCCCTCGGCAGGCAGCAGCTCCGCGGCGAAGTACTTCGCCAGCTCGCCGACGGTCATGCCGTGCTGCTGCACGATCGGCTTGAGCCCGACCCCGGAGGCGAACTCCGGGCGCAGCATCGGGCCGTACGCCTTGCCGCCGATGGGGTTGGGCCGGTCCAGCACGACGAAGGCCGCGCCCGTGCGGCCCGCCGCGACCATCGCCGTGTACATCGACCAGATGTAGGTGTAGAAGCGGGCGCCGACATCGGCGATGTCGAACACCACCGTGTCCACGCCTGCCTTGGTGAACATCCCGGCCAGCTTCGCGGCGTCCGCGCCGTACGCGTCGTACACCGCGATGCCGGTGCGCGGGTCCGTGTAGTCGCCCTCCGAACCACCAGCCTGCGCGCTGCCCCGGAAACCGTGCTCCGGCCCGAAGGCGGCGACCGGCCGGACACCGGCGGCGATCATCGAGTCGACGATGTGGTCGCCGTTCTCCAGCACGCCCGTCGGGTTCGACAGCACGCCCACCTTGCGGCCGGCGAGCGAGCGCCAGCCCTGCCGGGCGAGGATGTCGGCTCCGGTCACGACCGGCCCCCGCGACGCGGCCGGCAACACGCGTGCCGGTTCCGCCAGCGCGGAGCCGCCGGTCAAGAGGGGTGTCGCGAGGGCGCCGGTGACCAGGAACCCGCGCCGGTTGAAGCTCACCATGTCAGTCCTGTGCCGAAGGGATACCGGATCTGCCCGGCGTCGTCGCCGGCCGGGATGTCGACGGGCAGCTTGCCCTGTGGCGAAATCTCGCCCGTCAGCACCTTGGCCAGCGAAGCCATCGTCACATCCCGCCAGTCGTACGTCGCCACCCAGGTCGGTACGTCGGCGTAGCCCGGGTCGTACGGTTCCTGGACGCTCACTGCGACGACCGGTTTCCCGGTCGCGAGCAGTTCACGCACAAGATCACCCTGAGCGGTGTCAGTGCGCAGCCCGTTGGTCAGCACGACGACGGTGTCCGCTTCGCCGGCGGCCGCCACCGCTTCGGCGATCTTCGCGGCGGTCGGCTTGGCGCCGGTCGAGACGGCCGTGCCGCCGAGCCGTTCGGCCAGTGCCCGGACCGGCTCCGCCGGGTAGCCGGGGTAGTTCGGGTTGTTCCAGCCGGTCACCAGGACCTTGCCCGGCTCGCGGCGGGGGAGCAGGCCGGCGTCGTTGCGGAGCACGGTGGTGGTGCGGTCGGTGATGGCCTGGATCTTCTCCCGGTTGGCCGGGCTGCCGACGACCTGCTTCACCGCCCGCGGGTTGACCAGCGGGCTCGCCACGATGCCGCGCTTGTCCTTGAGCTTCAGGATCCGCAGCACGCTCTGGTCGATCCGCTCCTCGGTCAGCCTGCCGCTCTTGACCGCGTCCAGCACGCTGTTGATGGCCAGCCCCAGGTCCGGCGGCATCAGCATCTGGTCGACCCCGGCTTCCAGTGCCAGCACCGGGATCTCCGCGTCGGTGTGCAGCTCGCGCACGCCGGCCATCTGCAGCGAGTCGGTCGCGACCACCCCGTCGTAGCGCAGCTCGTCCCGGAGGATGCCGGTCATGATCGGCTTCGACAGCGTCGCGGGCTCACCCGACGGGTCCAGGCTGGGCACGGTGATGTGCGCGGACATGATCACGTCGGCGCCCGCGTCGATCGCCGCCCGGAACGGCGGCAAGTCGATCTGCCGCCACTGTTCCTCCGTGCGGTTGATGACCGGCAGCCCGGTGTGGCTGTCGGTGGCCGCGTCGCCGTGACCGGGGAAGTGTTTGGCCGCCGCGGACACCGTCTCCGTCGCCGGCCCCGAGTTCTGGTAGCCGTCGACCTCCGCGGCGACCAGCTCGCCGGCCAGCGCCGGATCGGCGGAGAACGACCGCGAGCCGATGACCGGGTTGAGCGGGTTGGAGTTGACGTCCGCGTCGGGCGCGAAGTCCTGGTTGATGCCCATGGCCCGCAGCTCGTGGCCGTTCACCGTGGCGAGCGTCCGCGCGTCCGCGGCGCTGCGGCCCGCCCCGATGGCCATGCTGGACGGGAACTCCGTCGCGGGCGCGGCGATGCGCGTGACCCGGCCGCCCTCCTGGTCGGTCGAGACGATCAGCGGCACCTTCGCGCCCGACGACAGCGCGGCCTGCTGCAGCCCGTTCGAGAAGCGCGCGACCTGCGCCGGGTCGTCCACGTTGTCGGTGCCGGAGTTGTTGAAGTAGATGACACCGCCCGGGTGGTAGCGCTGGACGACCTCCGCGGCCGTGTCCACCCCGTACTTCTTCCGGTTGCCCTCGTCGGCCTGGTCGGCGGACTTGCCCCAGACGTCGGCGACGAAGAGCTGGCCGACCTTCTCCTCGAGCGACATCTTCCGCAGCGTCTGCTCGGCCCAGCCGTCCTGGCGGCCCGTTGCGGCGGAGGACGCGCCGACCGCGCTCACGCCGAGAACCCCCACGACGATCGCGGCAAGCACATGACTCCTCCGGCGCATCGCGAACCCTCCCCTGTGATGATCGCCGGCGGACGAGCCGGCATTGGGGGAAGCTACTCAGTCGCTCGGGACGAGGTCAACGACCGCCTTACTTTCGGAGGAGTCCGAAAGTGTCTTTCAGGTTCTGTCACTCTCGCGGGCTAATCCCTTGGACATAAAAATGCGCGGGCGCCGCCGGCGATGTGCCGGGCGGCGCCCGCCCGCGCGGACTGCTCAGGTGACCAAGCTGCAACTCGTGTCGTACCTACGGGGACTCGGCGTCCGGCGTCCCGGTACGCAGTCCCTCGACGACAAGCCTCCCGCGGCGCGCTGCGCGTGGGTGCCTGGAGTCCGCGCACGGAGGTTCTCGGGGAGGAACGAGACTCATCTTCGTCTCGCCCTGGGCCGAACAACGTCCGCACTTCACTTTGTACCCAGTGACCGCCGTCACTTCAAGGGGTCGGACGGGTGCACCGGTACAGACGCTCGATCCGGTGAGGCGGGCACCCTCAGCGACTAGACTTCTACGCTCCCCCACGGCGTTTGCGCGTCAGCCCGTACCAGGTCACCCCCGCCGCGGCGACCGCGCCGAGACCGAGTCCGACGGCCAGCGTCGCCGTCGACGGCGCCGGGAACCGGCTCCGCAGCGAGACCGGTTTGGTGAACTCGAGCACCGGCCAGCCGCGGTCGAGCGCGGTCCGGCGGAGCAGGCGGTCCGGGTTCACGGCGTGCGGCTTCCCGACCGTCTCCAGCAGCGGGACGTCGGTGCTGGAATCGGAATAGGCGTAACACTCGGCCAGGTCGTAACCGTTCTCCGCGGCCAATTGTTTCGCCGCCACCGCTTTCTGCTCGCCGTAGCAGTAGAAAGCGATTTCCCCGGAATAGCGACCGTCCACGACGGCCATTTTCGTCGCGACGCTGCCCGTCGCGCCGAGCATCGCCGCGATCGGCGTCACCACCTCGTCGCCCGCCGCCGACAGCACGATCACGTCGTGGCCCTCCGCCTTGTGCCACGCGATCAGCTCGGCGGCCTCGGAGTACACCAGCGGGTCGACGATGTCGTGCAACGTCTCGTTGACGATCGCCCGCACCTGGGCGACGTCCCAGCCCGTGCACAACGCGGAGATCTCGGCGCGCATCCGCTCGGTCCGGTCGGCGTCCGCGCCGGAGAGGGAGAAGACGAACTGCGCGTACGCGCTCTTCAGCGCCGCCCGCTTGCTGATCAGCCCCTCGCGCAGCAGCGGCTTGCTGAACGCCAGCGCGCTGGAGGAGGCGATGATCGTCTTGTCCAGGTCGAAGAAGGCCGCGACGCCGGTTCCGGTCGCGGCGCGCCGGTCGCCCGGCGGCGAGCTGGGAGGTTCTGCCACCGCTTCAGGATAGGAGTAGATCGTCGGCGGGGCGGTGAGGTGACCACGAACGGTGTCGCCCGGTCGGAAATTGGTTGCCCGCGGGGGAAATCGATTGCCGGTGCCGTTACCGAATTGTGGGTGTCGCGAGCGGCGTTGCGGGCCGCTCGGCGGAGTTACAGTGGACCGCATCCGGTGTTCCCACCGGCGGTTCAGTCCAACCCCCCGGGGCTGAACCCTCGGCGACCCCCGCCCCTCCCCCCTGGCGGGGGTCGCCCCTTTTCTTCGCGCGCGGGCGCGGATCCTGCCACAGCGCACCGACGATCCCGCTCTGCGGACCCGCCCCGGTCGCGAGTTGTCCACAAGACCCCAGTTGTCCACAGGTCCCGCCGGAGCTCCTTGTCGCGGCACGGCGCGAGCACGACGGTGGAGTCAGGTCAAACACCGATCACCGCTGGGGGCCGTCATGGAACACGCTCGTCCGCTCGTCATCGCCCACGACGAGGTCATGCTCGACGAAATCCTGCGGGTCGCCGCGGCTGTGGGCTGCGAGACGCAACGCGCGCCCGATCTGCTCGCCGCCCGGCCGCGGTGGCCGGACGCGCCGCTGGTGCTGGTCGACGAGCAGGCCGTCGACGGTGAAGTGGAGCTGCCGCGGCGCCCCGGCATCCTGCTGATCACCAAGGGCGCGCCGGATTCCCGTACGTGGCGGAGGGCTTTCCGCGCCGGCGTCGAAGGAGTCGTGTCGCTGCCGGAGGACGAGTCGGCGCTGGCGTCGGCGCTCGCCGACGTCGTCGACGGGCCGGGACTGCCGGGCGGGCGGATCATCGGCGTGCTGGGCGGCCGCGGCGGAGCCGGGGCGTCCGTCCTGGCGGCGGCCACCGCGCTGGTCGCGTGCCGCACCGATCCGGGCGGGCTGCTTGTGGACTGCGATTCGTTGTCCGGCGGGATCGACGCGTTGCTGGGAGCCGAGAACACGGAGGGTCTCCGCTGGCCCGAGCTGCGGCCCGGCGCCGGCCGGTTGTCGATGCCGGCGCTGCTGGAATCGCTGCCCGAGTTCCGGTACCGCGGCTTGCGGTTGCCGTTCCTGTCCTGCCACCGCAACGGCGACGGGCCGACGGGGCAGGGCGTCGCGGCGGTGATCGAGGCCGGGCGCCGGGCGGGCCGCACGGTGGTGTGCGATCTGCCGCGCCACCTCGACGGGCCCGGCCTCGCCGTCGTCGCCCGCGCCGACCTGGTGATCGTGGTGATCCCGGCCGAGATGCGCGCCTGCCTGGCCGCCCGCCGGGTGGTCAAGCAGCTGGGTGACCCGGCAGGCCGGGTCCGGCTCGTCGTCCGCGGGCCCGCGCCGGGCGACCTCGAGCCGAGCGTCGCGGCCGGCGCGATCGGGCTGCCACTGCTGACGTCGATGGCCGTCGAACGCCAACTGGACCGGGAGATCGAGCGCGGCAACTTCCTCCCGCGGCCGCGCGGCGCGCTGATGGAGACCGCGCGCCTCATCCTGGAGCAGTCGCAGTCGAAGCAGGTGCTGGCGGCATGAACAACGAACTGGTCGAGCGGGTCCGCCACCGGCTGGCCGGCGCCGGGGCCGGGACGGACCCGGCGACGGTGGCGGACGCGGTCCGCGCCGAAGCCGGGCGTCCGGTCGGGCACACGGAGGCGCTCGACGCGCTGCGGCTGATCCGGCAGGAGCTGGCCGGCGCCGGTCCGCTGGAACCGTTGCTCGCCCTGCCCGGCGTCACCGACGTGCTGGTCACCGGGCCCGACGACGTGTGGGTGGACGGGGCCGACGGGTTGCGCCGCGCCGAGGCCCACTTCTCGGGCGAGGAGGGAGTGCGCCGTCTCGCCCAGCGGCTCGCGTTGGCGGCCGGACGGCGGCTCGACGACGCCCAGCCCTATGTCGACGGCTGGCTGCCGGGGCTCGGGCCGCACGGCCGCGTCCGGCTGCACGCCGTGCTGCCGCCGATCGCCGCCGACGGCACCTGCATCTCGTTGCGGATCCTCCGTCCCGCCGTGCACGACCTCGCCGCGTTGCGCGAGCTGGGCACGTTCGGGGCCGAAGGCGCGGAGCTGGTCGAGTCGGTGGTCGCCGCCCGGCTGGCCTTCCTCGTCACCGGTGGCACCGGCGCGGGCAAGAGCACCCTGCTCGCCGCGATGCTCGGTGCGGTGTCCCCGGCCGAGCGGATCGTGTGCGTCGAGGACGCCGCCGAACTCCAGCCCGCGCACCCGCAGTTCGTGCGGCTGACCGCCCGGCCGCCCAACGTCGAGGGCGCGGGCGAGGTCGGCCTCCGGGACCTGGTGCGCCAAGCGCTGCGGATGCGACCCGACCGGCTCGTCGTCGGCGAGGTGCGTGGCCAGGAGGTGTGCGAGCTGCTCAATGCGTTGAACACCGGTCATGACGGCAGCGCTGGAACGTTGCACGCGAATTCGACGGCGGAGGTGCCTGCCCGGCTGGAAGCGCTTGCCGCGCTGGGTGGTCTGTCCCGCTCGGCATTGCACAGCCAGCTCGCGGCCGCCGTGCAGGTCGTCCTCCACATGCGCCGGTCGTCGTCGGGGCAGCGGGAACTGGCGGAGGTCGGCGTGCTGAGCCGGAGCGACAACGGGGACGTCCGGGTGCTTCCGGTGTGGCAGGACGGTGGATGGACCAAGCGGCGGGTGTTGTTCACCGCGTTGCTGCCCAGGGGAGGCCGGCCGTGCTGACCCACTCGCTGGCCTGCGCGGCCGCGGCCGCCTTGTGCTGGCCTCCGGTGCGGGGCTCGGCGGCGCGCCTGGGAGTACTTGCGCCGTCTCCGGGACGCCGCGGATTGCCGAAGCCGCGGAAGGCGTTCGCGTTCGGGTTGGTGCCGTTGCTGTTCGTCGTGCCGCCGATGGTGTGGGCGGCAGGGGCATTGCTCTGCTTGGCCGGCTGGCGCCAGTGGCACGCGCGCCGCCGGTCGAAGTCCGGTTTCGCGATGCGCCGGGCGATGGCCGAGGCGCTGCACGCGATGGTGGTGGACCTCCGGGCCGGCGCCACGCCCGCCCTGGCCGCCGAGTCCGCCGCAGCTGATGCACCTGGCCCGGTCGCCGAGATCCTCGACGCGGTGGCCGGCGCTGCCCGCCTTGGCGGGAACCTCGCCGAAACGTTGGCGACGGTCACCACGGCCGAACCACTGTCGGCAGCGCGGCGACGCTTGGTGCGGGCGTGGTCGCTGAGTCAACGCCACGGCCTCCCACTGGCCGATCTGCTCGACGCGGTCCGCCAGGACATCACGGCCGAGCTGCGGTTCACCAACCAGTCGGAGGCAGCAATGTCCGGCCCCCGCGCGAGCGCGACGGTCCTCGCCGCCCTGCCCGTGTTCGGCCTGCTGCTCGGCGAGGGCATGGGAGCCCACCCGACGCACATCCTGTTCGCCACCCCGAGCGGCAACGCCCTCCTCCTGCTCGGCACAGCACTGATCACCACCGGCGCCGCCTGGAGCGCCCACCTCACAAGACGAGGAGCCCCGCGATGAGCAAGCCCACGGCCCCATTGCTGCCGACAACACCCTCACCTCAACCGCTGCCGGTAACACCCTCACCTCAACCGCGCCAGCTCACTCCAGTTCGCAGCCCGCCCTCCAACGCCTCCGACACCCTGCTCGCCCCCGCGAGCGCCCACCTTTGCAGTCACAAAGGAGAAGCCCCGTGATGAGCACGCCCGCCCGCGCCTCGCGGCGCACACCAGCCGGAGCCGAGCCAGTTCCTCCCTCGTCGCGCCCGCCGTCCAACACCCCTGCTCGCCCTCCCCGCGAGCGGCCACCTCCGCAGTCACAAAGGAGAAGCCCCGCGATGAGCACGCCCGCCCCCGCCCCGCGGTCCACACCAGCCCGAGCCGAGCCAGTTCCCCCTCTTCGCGCCCGCCGTCCAACACCCCTGCTCGCCCTCCCCGCGAGCGGCCACTTCTGCAGTCACAAAGGAGAAGCCCCGCGATGAGCACGCCCGCCCCCGCCCCGCGGCGCACACCAGCCCGAGCCGAGCCAGTTCCCCCTCTTCGCGCCCGCCGTCCAACACCCCTGCTCGCCCTCCCCGCGAGCGGCCACTTCTGCAGTCACAAAGGAGAAGCCCCGCGATGAGCACGCCCGCCCCCGCCCCGCGGTCCACACCAGGCCGAGCCGAGCCAGTTCCCCCTCTTCGCGCCCGCCGTCCAGCACCCCTGCTTGCCCTCCCCGCGAGCGGCCACCTCGGCTGCCACAAAGGAGAAGCCCCGTGATGAGCACGCCCGCCCTCGCTTCGCTGCCGCCAACACTTCCACCCCGAGCCCAGTCAGTTGCCCACTTCGGCTCAACCCGCCCGATCACAGCAATTCCGCCCCGGCTTAATCCAGTGCTGATCCACCCCGGTTTGGTCCTGCCAGATCTGGTTGCTTCCCACACAGACCCAGAAGCCGCGCGATGAGTACAGCCGCCGTGGTGGTCGCGTTACTGGGCGCGGCACTTTTGACCTTCCCGGGCAGGCCGGTCGCAGGCCTGCGGTTGGCACACCTCTTCCCCTCGCCACGGTCGCCCACGCGCATTCGCCGTCGGCGGCCCAGGAGCGATCCCCTCGACCTCGCCGCTACCTGGGACCTGCTCGCGGCCTGCCTGCGCGCCGGGCAACCGGTGCCCGCCGCTCTCCGCGCCGTCACCGATGGCGTGGCGGGGCCGGAAGCGGACGCCCTTCGCGCCACCGCCGGTCTCCTCGAACTCGGCGCCGATGCGACCGAAGCGTGGGTGCCCGCGCTCGGTTGTGCCGGCACCGCCGAGTTCGCCCGCGCAGCCAAGCGGACCGCGCGCAGCGGAACCACCCTCGCCGACGCCGCCACCGACCTCGCCCGCGGAATCCGCGCCTCGCTCGGTGATCGCGCCGAGGCGCGGGCCCAGCGTGCGGGCGTGCTGATCGCCGGCCCGCTGGGGCTCTGCTTCCTCCCGGCCTTCGTGTGCCTCGGGGTCGTGCCGGTGGTCCTCGGCCTCGCCGGACGCCTCAACGTGTTCTGACCCTCCACAACAGACAAAGGAGATCTCCCATGTTGTTCCGCACCAAGCCCGCCGGCCGCCACGCAGCACCCGCCCGTCCGCGCTGGTGGCGTCGTTGGCTGCGCCCGGTGCTGGCCGCCGACGACGGAATGAGCACCGCCGAGTACGCGATCGGCACGATCGCCGCCGCGGCCTTCGGGGCGTTGCTGTACACCGTCGTCACCGGAGACTCGGTGGTCGGCGCCCTCACCGGGCTGGTCGAGCAGGCCCTCGCGGTGCAGTTCTGATGAAGACACGAGCCCGCGCCGGCCCTCCGGACCGCGGCGCGGTGACGGTCGAAGCGGCAATCGCGCTGTGCGCGCTGACCGTGGTGGTGGGACTGGTACTCGCGGGCTTCACGGCGGTGGCCGGTCAGCTCCGTTGCACCGACGCCGCCCGCGAGGCGGCGCGTCTCCTCGCCCGGGGCGAACCGCAACTGGCCGCGCAGGCGGTCGAGCAGATCGCCCCGCCGGGCGCGCAGCTCGCGGTGAAGTCCGAGGGGAACAGCATCACGGTCGAGGTGCGTGCCGCCCCGGCAGGCGGGCTCCTGCCCGGGCTCCACCTGGCGGCGAGCGCCTTCGCCGTCCTCGAGCCAGGAGCCGACGATGCCCCGCCCTGACCTGATGCGTCCGCGCGGGCCGGTCAGCTTCGGTCCAGGGGCGGTGGCTGTCCAACGGCCGACCCGGCTCCGGGCTGGCCCGGCCCAGGTCAGGGATCCGCACGGGCGGGACCGGGGCGCGGCGACCGTCTGGGCCGCGTGCGCCATCGCCGGCCTGGTGGTCGTCGCGGGGTTGTTGTGGGGGCTCGGCACGGCAGCGATCGCGCGGCACCGTGCTGCCGGGGCGGCCGACCTCGCTGCTCTCGCGGCTGCTGGTCAGGCCGCCGACGGGACCGAGGTCGCCTGCGGGCAGGCACTGTGGGTCGCCGAGCGGATGGGCGCCCGGGTGGTCAGTTGCCGCTTCGAGGGGTGGGACGCGCTCGTCGAGGTGGTCGTCGACACCGGGCTCGGGCCGGCGGCCGGTCGAGCCCGTGCCGGTCCCTGAGGGGGCGGGGTCCTGGCGGTGGGGCAGGTGCCGGCCGTCCGCCGGGACCTTGCCGGTCCCTTGAGTCGCATCGCCCCGGCAGGCTGGTCGACGGACGGCCGCCCGCTGGAGGTCGGCCCGGGAGGACTGCCCCGTGCTGGGGCTGCGACGAACGGTCGGTTCCGCGGCGAACGGTAGGTGCGCCGGCGGAGGTTGGGCGGTCGCCCTCGCGCGCCGAGCGGTCACGGGCGGTGGCGGCGGCAACTGGCGCCCGAGGTCGGAAACCGTTGGTATGCAGGAGAAACGTGTGCTGGAGATCACGATTTACGAGCGGCGCCGTCAACCGCTCGTCGTCGGTAGGCAGTGGCCGAGCGGCGTTCGGCCGCGCCGAGCAGGGGATCGTCGCTCGTCGCCCGGGAGCAGCCGGTTGTCGCGCGGCGGGTTCCGGCACTTTGCAACTTGCCGTTTATTGGGAACCAGACAGCCACCGCGAGCGGTGGAACAAGCAAGGAGTTGTGGACGGAAATGTTGGACACGGATTGGTCGGACAGCTGGCGGGGCGCCTTCCGCATCGAGCTACGCGCGGAGGCCATCGGTCTCGCCTGGCACGGGTGGCCGGTGCTGCCCGGCACCTTTCCGGCGCAGGCGGACGCCGAGGGCTCCTGGACCGGCCCGGTGCCCGTCCACGAGGACTGGGCCGACCGGCTCGACGCCCACCCCAACGAGGTGGCCGGCTGGTGGACCGGACAGCCCTACAGCCTGCTCGTCGCGACCGGCACCGTGCTGGACGCCGTCGAGGTCCCCGATGAACTGGGCAAGCGTGCCGCCCGCCTGCTCCGCGCGACCGGCCACCCCGCGCCGATCGTCGCGACGCCCGACGGCCGCTGGCTGTTCCTGACCACGGTCGCCGACCGCATTCCGGAGGAGCTCGCCACCGACGGCGAGGTCCGCTGGCACGGTCAGGGCAGCTGGATCCCGCTCCCGCCCACGCCGTTCCAGCACGGCGTCGTGCACTGGCGGGTCAAGCCGGATGTGTGGAGCTGGCGGCTGCCGTCCGCCGACGCCGTGCACTCGGTGCTCGCCCGCGCTCTCGACCAGCGAGGTTCCGACCGGACCGCACTCGTCGGCGCCGGTCAGTTCGCCGCAGCCTGAGCCACCCCGTGGTCGTGCCGGGCACTGTGAAAACTCACCGCCCCGAGCACGGTTTCCAGCACGGCCACCGCCCCCGCCTTGTCCAGTGGGTCGTTACCGTTCCCGCACTTCGGTGACTGCACACAGGACGGGCATCCCGCCGGGCACTCGCAGGAGAGAATGGCCTCCCGCGTAGCGGCCAGCCACGGGACAACAGCAGCGAAACCGCGATCGGCGAATCCCGCGCCTCCGGGATGGCCGTCGTGCACGAACACCGTCGCCTCCCCGGTGTCAGCGTGCAAAGCGGTTGAGACGCCGCCGATGTCCCACCGGTCGCACGTAGCGAACAGCGGTAGCAGGCCGATCGCCGCGTGCTCGGCGGCGTGCAGGGCGCCGGGGATGCGCGCCGGATCCAGACCGGCGCCCCCCGGCGCCCCGCCGACTCCAAGCGGGCCACCGCTTCCAGACGCTCGGTCGGTGCCAAGCGCACCGTCAGCTCCGGGCGCCTGCCTGGCTCCGGGTGGCTGGCTGGCTCCGGGTGGCTGGCTGGCTCCGGGTGGCTGGCTGGCTCCGGGTGGCTGACTGGCGCCGGGTGGCTGGCTGACTTCAGATGGGTGACTGGCTTCGGGTGGCTGGCTCGCCCCGGACGGGGCGTCGGTTCCAGGCGCCTGGTCAGCTCGAAGGGGGCCGTCGGCTCTGGGCGGCCGGCTGGCCTCGAGTGGGCCGCGGATTTGGGAAGGCTGGCCGGCTTCACCCGGGCTGGTGGCTCCGGTAGGGCTACCCGCTTCTCGTGGTCCGCTGGCTCCGGACGTTCCGGTGGATTCCAGCGGCGCGGTGGCTGTCAGTGAACCTGTGGATTCCAGAGGTGCGGGGGCCGTGCGCCTGTCGCCTGCAGGAGCGGCTCCCGAAGCGCGAGGGGCCTCCAGCAGTTCCGGGCTGATCGTGTACCACACGGCTCGCGTCTCGAGCGTCTGCGCGGGCAGGTCCAGAGCCACCTGGTCCAGCACCTCGCCGGACGGGCGGCGTCTCAGGTAGCCGACCACCTGCGAGGTCACCGCGACCTCGCCCAGGCACACGCTCACCCCGCCGTAGTCGAGCCGCTCCTGGGTGCTCAGCACCGTAATATCGGCGACCTCCCGGGCCGACGTCGTCCACTCCGGATCTTCCGCGTGCACCAGTGCGATCCCGGACTCCAGGTCCAGCTCGTCCACCACGTACGACGAACCCTGGTGCAGGTACACCGCGCCCGGGTGCACCGTCGTGCACGCCGAGCCCGGGTCGACCGTTCCCAGCAGCCTCGACGTGTCCGCCTCCACCACCGCGATCTGCTCGCCGCCCGAACCGCGGATGTCCACCTCGTAGTGCGGGCGGTCCCGGGACGTCCAGTACCAGCCGCTCGGGCGCCTCCTGAGCAACCTGTCCGCCACCAGCCTGTCCAGCACCTCACGCGCCGCCGCGCCGCCGAACGTGTCCAGCTCTCCCGTGGTCAGCGGCAGCTCCGCCGCGGCGCACGCCAGCTGCGGCGCCAGCACGTACGGGTTCGACGGGTCCAGCACCGCCGTCTCCACCGGCCGCTCCAGCACTGCCGCCGGGTGGTGCACCAGGTACGTGTCCAGCGGATCGTCCCGCGCCACGAACACCACCAGCGCGTCATCGCCCGACCGTCCCGCCCGGCCAGCCTGCTGCCAGAACGACGCCAGCGTGCCCGGATACCCCGCCAGCACCACCGCGTCCAGCCCCGCGATGTCCACACCCAGCTCGAGCGCGTTCGTCGTCGCCACGCCCTTGAGCTCGCCCGACAGCAGGGCGCGCTCCAGCGCCCGCCGCTCCTCCGGCAGGAACCCCGCCCGGTACGCCGCCACCTGCGACGGCAACTCGCTGTCCACTTCGGACAACAACCGCCGGGCGCCGAGCGCCGTCAGCTCCGCGCCCCGCCGCGACCGCACGAACGCCAGCGTCCGCGCACCCTCCACGACCAGCTCCGCCAGGATTCGGCTCGCCTCCGCGCCCGCCGACCGGCGCACCGGCGCACCGTTCTCACCCCGGTGGTCCTCCACCAGCGGCGGCTCCCACAACGCCACCGTCCGCGCCCCGCGCGGCGACGCGTCCTCGACCACCGGCACGCAGTCCTCGCCCACCAGGCGGCACGCGAACTCGCCCGGCTCCGCCGTCGTCGCCGACGCGAGGATGAACACCGGCGACGAACCGTAGTGCCGCGCCACCCGCTGCAGCCGCCGCAGCAGCAGCGCGACGTGCGACCCGAACACGCCCCGGTAGCTGTGGCACTCGTCGATCACGACGTAGGCGAGCTTGCGGAACAACCGCGCCCACCGCGAGTGCGCGGCCAGGATGCCGCGGTGCAGCATGTCCGGGTTCGTGAACACCCACCGCGCGTGCGCCCGCACCCAGTCGCGCTCCGCCATCGGGGTGTCACCGTCATACGACGCCGCCCGCACGCCCGGAACGTCCAAAGCGGACACCGACCGCAGCTGGTCGGCGCCCAGCGCCTTCGTCGGCGACAGGTACAGCGCGGTCGCCTTGTCGTCAGCGGCCAGCGCCGACAGCACCGGCAGCTGGTAGCACAGCGACTTGCCGGACGCCGTGCCCGTCGACACCACGACGTGCCGCCCCTCGAAGGCCAGCGACGCCGCCTCCGACTGGTGCGCCCACGGCCGCTCCACCCCGCCCGAGCGCAGGGCCGCCACCACCCGCGGGTCCGCCCACGAGGGCCACTCGGTGTGCCGCGCCTCGCGGGCGGGCAGGTCGGCCACGTGGGTCACCGGGTTCTCCCGGATCCCGGCGGTGACCCGGTGCAGCAACCGCCGCGCGCGCTCGGTTCCCGCAACCACATCCACGCGTTCCAGCTTCGCACACGTGTACGACAGAACCGTTCTCGTGTGAAAAGATCATGAACCGTGAGCAGGCTCACATGCACCGAGCGTGATCGTTACGGGACGCCCTGACCGCGCCGGATCCATTACCAATACACTCCCCGCAACCGGCACCACTTGTGGTGTAGATCCCATGCCAGCGTCGGCACGGCTTCCCTAGGCGGGCTGTCACTGGCGACAGGAACGTTTCCAGGAGGACGGATGTCCCGGCAGACCCTCGCGGAGGGCCTCGAGTTTTCCGGAGGTGACTACGGCATCGCGGCCGTCGTCGCCGTCATCGCCCTGGCCGCTCTGGTCATCGGCTGGTTCCTGCTCAAGGAGGTGCTGGCCGCCGGCCAGGGCACCACGAAGATGCAGGACATCGCCAAGGCCGTGCAGGAAGGGGCGGCCGCGTATCTGAAGCGGCAGCGCAACACCCTCTCGATCTTCGGGGTCGTGGTGTTCCTGCTGCTCCTCGCGCTCCCGGCGGAGGACTGGAACGAGCGCATCGGCCGCTCGCTGTTCTTCCTCGTCGGCGCGGGATTCTCGTTCCTCATCGGCTACACCGGCATGTGGCTGGCGACGCGGGCCAACCTGCGGGTCGCCGCCGCCTCCCGCGAGCCGGGCGGCCGGGAGAAGGCGATGCGCGCCGCGTTCCGCACCGGCGGCGCGGTCGGCATGTTCACCGTCGGCCTCGGCCTGTTCGGCGCCGCGGTCGTCGTGCTCGTCTACACCGGCCAGGCGCCGAAGGTGCTCGAGGGCTTCGGCTTCGGCGCCGCGCTGATCGCGATGTTCATGCGTGTCGGCGGCGGCATCTTCACCAAGGCGGCCGACGTGGGCGCGGACCTGGTCGGCAAGGTCGAGCAGAACATCCCGGAGGACGACCCGCGCAACGCGGCCACCATCGCCGACAACGTCGGCGACAACGTGGGTGACTGCGCCGGCATGGCGGCCGACCTCTTCGAGTCCTACGCGGTGACCCTGGTCGCCGCGCTGATCCTCGGCAGCACCGCGTTCGGCGTGGACGGCCTGCTGTTCCCGCTGATCGTGCCCGCCATCGGTGTCATCACCGCGGTCATCGGCGTCTACATCACGCGTGCCCGCTCCGGTGAGAACGGCCTGGTCACGATCAACCGCTCGTTCTACATCTCGGCCGCCATCTCGGCGGTGCTGTGCGCGGTCGCCGCGTTCGTCTACCTGCCCGGCTCGTTCGCCGAGTTCGGCCCGGACCAGGCGGGCATCGAGGGCAACCCGGCGCTCATCGCGTTCGTCGCCGTGATCATCGGCATCGTGCTGGCCGGCGTGATCCTGAAGCTGACCGGCTTCTACACCGGCACCGAGCACGGCCCGGTGAAGAACGTCGGGGAGACCTCGCGGACCGGCGCCGCGACCGTCATCCTGTCCGGCATCTCGGTCGGTTTCGAGTCGGCCGTCTACACCGCGCTGGTGATCGGCGCGGCGGTGTTCGGCGCCTACCTGCTGGGCGGCACGATCGCGCTGTTCGCGGTCGCGCTCGCCGGCACCGGCCTGCTGACCACGGTCGGCGTCATCGTCGCGATGGACACCTTCGGCCCGGTCTCGGACAACGCGCAGGGCATCGCGGAGATGTCCGGCGAGGTCGACGAGGACGCGGCGCAGATCCTGACCGAGCTGGACGCGGTCGGCAACACCACCAAGGCGATCACCAAGGGCATCGCGATCGCGACCGCCGTGCTGGCGGCGACCGCGCTGTTCGGTTCGTACCAGGACTCGATCTCCAAGGCGCTGGCCGACATCGGTGAGTCCGCCGCGGGCGTGAAGTCGTTCGTGGACACGATCGTCAGCCCGAACACGCTGGTCGGCGTGATCATCGGCGCCGCGGTGGTCTTCCTGTTCTCCGGTCTCGCGGTCAACGCCGTGTCCCGTGCCGCCGGCGCGGTGGTGTACGAGGTGCGCCGCCAGTTCCGGGACATCCCGGGGATCATGGAGGGCACCACGCGGCCCGAGTACGGCAAGGTCGTCGACATCGTCACCCGCGACTCGCTGCGTGAGCTGGCCACCCCGGGTCTGCTCGCGGTGTTCGCCCCGATCGCCGTCGGCTTCGGCCTCGGCACCGGTGCGCTCGCCGGGTACCTGGCGGGCGCGATCGCGACCGGCACCCTGATGGCGATCTTCCTGGCCAACTCCGGTGGCGCCTGGGACAACGCGAAGAAGCTGGTCGAGGACGGCCACCACGGCGGCAAGGGCTCCGAGGCGCACGCCGCGACGGTCATCGGCGACACGGTCGGCGACCCGTTCAAGGACACCGCGGGCCCGGCGATCAACCCGCTGATCAAGGTGATGAACCTGGTCTCGGTGCTGATCGCGCCCGCCGTGGTGCAGTTCTCGATCGGGCCGGACGCCTCCGCGGGCGTGCGGATCGCGATCTCGCTGGTCGCGGTGGCGATCATCATCGCCGCGATCGTGGTGTCGAAGCGGCGCGCGAGCGTCATGACGGAGACGCCGAGCGAGGACGCCACCCCCGCGAAGACGGCCTGACAAGTCGAAAAGGCCGGGTCCGTCGCGCACGGAGCGTGACGGGACCCGGCCTTTTCCATGCCCGGCGGTTGCGATCCGCAATCGTCTCGGTACCGTCGGGAAAGAGCTTCACGTCGGCAGCTGGAGGTGTGTGGGTGCGGCCCGGGAAGTCGGTGTTCCTGGTGGTGCTGACCGGGCTCTGCGTGGGCCTCTCCGGATGCGGCCAGCAACCCGCGAGAAACGTCGAGCCGGGCGGCCCCGGCCTGTCCCGGGAGCAGGTCCAGCTGCAGGACGCCGCCACCCGGTGGGCCGACGACTACTGCGTGGCGGTCGGCTCGCTGGTCCAGGGGCTGGCGACGATGCCGAGCGTGGACCCGAGCAGCCCGCAACGCGCTGTGCGCACGTCGAGCGAACTGCTCGGGTCGGTGATCGGCGGACTGGACCGCGCGCTGGACGGGCTCGGCAAGCTGCCGCCGTCCCCGGTGCCGGGCGGCGACCAGGTGCGGGCCCAGGCCGTGACCGACTTCCAGGGCGTGCGGGACCGCGCCTCCGCCGCCCAGCAGCGGCTCGATTCCACGGACGCCAGCGACATCGACGAGGCCACGCTCGGGCAGGCGCACGGCCCGCTGGACGAGGTGTCCCGCCTCGACCTGCTGAACCGCTTCGACGCCGTGCCGGAGCTGGCCACTGCGATCGCGCACGCCCCGGTGTGCCAGCAGCTCACGGTGCAGGTGACCGCCGCGCCCCGCTAGCTCATCCGGGCGCGGGCGTACGCGGCCATCGCGTCGCGCAGGTACTCGGCGAGACCCGGGTGGATCGCCTCGTAGACGCCCCGGAAGCGCTCGTCGTCGCTGTACAGCCGGCCGAGGCCGGTGTAGGACTCGGCGTCCGGCGTCCAGAAGTTCTCCAGCCAGGCGCGGTGCGCCGCGACCGCGTCGAGCGCGCGCTCGTCGTCGGCCGGGACGCCCTCGCGGGCCAGCTCGGCCAGCCGCTCGGCCGCCTCGGCGCCCTGCCGCTTGACGGCGTCCCACTTCTCGGCCGGCCAGCGCTTGCTCCGCTCGTGCGACTGCACGGCGCTCTCACCCCACCGTTCGACCGCTTCCTGCGCGAGCCACTTCGCCTTCTCCGAGTGCGGCGAAAACCCCTCGAACAGTTCCTTGGCGGACATGTGTTCCCCTCCTTCCAGTTCTTCGATGGTCCGGGCGACGGTGTCGGCGAGCCGGTCCAGCCGATCGCGCTCCGCCAGCAGCCATTTCCGGTGCAGCCGCAGGGCTTCGGCCTTGGACACGGATCCGTCGAGGACCTCCGCGATCGTGTCCAGGCCGAGGCCCAGCTCCCGCAGCAGCAGGATCTGCTGCAACCGGATGAGCTGTTCCCGCTGGTAGTAGCGCCTCCCGCTGGTGTCGGCGAAGGCCGGTGGCAGCAGGCCGATGTCGTCGTAGTGCCGCAGGGTCCGGGAGGTCACCCCGGAGGCCTTCGACACCTGGACGATCGACAGCGGTTCGTCCATCTCGTCTCCATCCTCGCCCGTGAAAACCACGGTAGAGCTTGACGTTGCGTCAACTTCAAGGACTTTTTCCGCGCGACGACTCGCGGGAAATCGAACGGGTGTTCTACCCTGTCCGCTGTGGATCAGATGTCGCTCTTCTCGGCGGAGGCGAGCGGCCCGGACATCGCCGACCTGAGCGGCGTCCTGTGCGGGCAGGGGCAGATCACCGGCTTCGCGCGCACGGCCGCCCGCCTCACCGTCGAGGTGGACGAGGTGTGGCGCGCTCGGGTGCTGGTGGCCGAGTTCGCCAGGCGCGGGGTGGCGGCGGAACTGGGCCGGACCGAGGACGGCGGACCGGTGGTCCGCACCGCGTTCCGGTCCGATCTGATCGGGCTGGCCAGGGCGTGGCTCGACGACGAGGGGAAGTCGCTGCCGGGGCGGTTCCGCCTGACCGGCGCGGCGCTGCGGCTGTGGGCGCTGGCGGCGGGCCGTCCGGGCGTCCAGGGGTACCTGCTGGCCGTCGACGAGCGCGCGCCGGGCACGCACGAGCCGCTCGCCGAGGCGTTCCGGCAGCTCGGCGTGCCCGCGCAGCTCGTCGGGCCGAAGGGCGGCGGGCCTGCCGTCCGCGTCACCGGCCGCCGCCGGCTCGCGACGCTGGCCGAGCTCATCGGCATGCCCCCGCCGGGCGCCGAACCGGTGTGGCCGCAGCACGCACCGGCCCGGCAGGCGGTGTGATCAGGCGGGAATGGGAACCGGCAGCGCCACGTTCGGCTTGGGCAGCAGGCACCCGTCCCGCACCAGGCTGAGCTGGTTGTTCTTGGCGAAGCAGGCCGGGATCCGGTAGGTCTGCTGGCCGTAGGTCAGGCCCTTCCGGGCGAACACCACGCCGTTCTCGTCGACCTCGCACGGGTTGTTGAACGTGCAGACCTCGCCGTTGTCGTTGCCGGTGTTGTTGATGCCGACGACCTCCCGGCTGCCCTGGTCGATGATCGGCGAGCCGGACGTGCCGTGGACGGTGTCGCAGCCGGGCGCGTACCGGATCGAGTCCTTCCAGGTCCAGCCCGCCTCGCGGACGGAGTACACGACCCGCTCGATCGAGCAGTTCCAGGTGCGGGTGAAGTAGCCGGACACGACGCTGACCGGCGTGCCGACGTTGGCGGGCGAGGCCGCCACGGTCAGCGGGTGCCCGCCGAAGTCGCGGGCGATCTCCCGGTAGGAGGAGTCGAGGGCGTAGAGCGCGACGTCGGTGTCGGTCATCGTGGCGTAGACGAGCTTCGTCGCGCGGATCTGGCCCAGCTCGCGGCCGTCGGCGCCGAGCAGCACCATCTTGCGGTTGGCGGGCCGGTTGACCAGCACCTCGCCTGCCTCCGGCATGCCCGACTCCAGACAGTGACCGTTGGTCAGGACGAGCGCGCGGTCGAACTCGTCCGACTGGGGCAGCCGGACGAGTGAACCGGAGCAGTTGCTGAGCTTGACGATGCCGTTGTAGTCGGCGGCGGGCGCGGCGGACGCGGCGCTGACCCCGGCCAATGCGGGACCGGCCAGCAGAACGGCGAGGATCGTGAACAGGCGGCGGAACATGACGCGGAGCGTAGCGGAACGGCTACTCAGCAGCCCCGCGAAGCGTGTGTCCGGTATCACGTGCTAGGTGTGGAAAGGGGAAGATGACGCACGCCGCGGCCCGTTCCGGACAGAAAGCGCGGCGGCGTGTTACGTCACCTCGGGGGACATCACCGGCAGGCAACGTGCACACTTGCTGGTTGAACAGGCGCCGCTGCTGCAGCGGCGGGATGGAGCAGGAGAGCGGACAGCGTGGCTGGATCGACGAAGACGAAGAAGGACGACACCGGGGCGAACGGCGCCGGTCGTCGGCGGTTGGTGATCGTCGAGTCGCCCGCCAAGGCCCGCAAGATCGCCTCCTACCTCGGCCCGGGTTACGTCGTGGAGTCCTCGGTCGGGCACATCCGCGACCTGCCGTCGCGGGCGGACGACGTCCCGGCCAAGTACAAGGGCGAGTCGTGGGCGAAGCTCGGCGTGAACGTCGACCACGACTTCGAGCCGCTCTACGTCGTCTCCGCGGACAAGAAGTCCAAGGTCACCGAGCTGAAGAGCCTGCTGAAGGACGTCGACGAGCTCTTCCTCGCCACCGACCCCGACCGCGAGGGCGAGGCCATCGCCTGGCACCTGCTGGAGACCCTCAAGCCGAAGGTCCCGGTGCGCCGGATGGTCTTCCACGAGGTCACCGAGCAGGCCGTCCGCGCGGCCGCCGAGGACACCCGCGAGCTGGACGGGGACCTCGTCGACGCGCAGGAGACCCGCCGAATCCTGGACCGGCTGTACGGCTACGAGGTCTCGCCGGTGCTGTGGAAGAAGGTCATGCCGCGCCTGTCGGCGGGCCGGGTGCAGTCGGTGGCGACCCGGCTGGTCGTGGAGCGCGAGCGGGAGCGCATCAAGTTCACCTCGGCCTCGTACTGGGACATCTCCGCGACGATGGACGCGGGCGAGGACGCCACCCCGCGCCAGTTCCCGGCGCGCCTGGTGTCGGTCGACGGCGCGCGCCTGGCCACCGGCAAGGACTTCGACGCCTCCGGGCAGCTCAAGGCGAACGCCAGGGACGTCCGGGTGCTCGAGGAGGCGGCGGCGCGGGCGCTGGCCCAGGGCCTGCACCAGCGGGACTTCAAGGTCACCAGCGTCGAGGAGAAGCCGTACACGCGGCGGCCGTACGCGCCGTTCATGACCTCCACGCTGCAGCAGGAGGCCGGCCGGAAGCTGCGCTTCAACGCCGAGACCACGATGCAGATCGCGCAGCGGCTGTACCAGAACGGGTACATCACCTACATGCGTACCGACTCCACGACGCTGTCGGAGTCGGCGCTCGCGGCGGCCCGCAGCCAGGCGACCGAGCTGTACGGCAAGGACCACGTCTCGCCGACGCCGCGGCAGTACACCCGCAAGGTCAAGAACGCGCAGGAGGCACACGAGGCGATCCGCCCCGCCGGCGAGGTGTTCCGCACGCCCGGCCAGGTCGCGGGTGAGCTGCAGGCCGACGAGTTCCGGCTGTACGAGCTGATCTGGCAGCGCACGATCGCCTCGCAGATGGCCGACGCCAAGGGCACCACGATGTCGGTGCGCATCACCGGAACCGCGAGCACGGGCGAGGAGTGCGTGTTCGCCGCGTCCGGCCGCACGATCACCTTCGCCGGCTTCCTCAAGGCCTACGTGGAGGCGGTGGACGCCGACTCCGGCGCCGAGGCCGACGACAAGCAGAGCCGCCTGCCGCAGCTGGTCAAGGACCAGGCGCTGACCGCGACCGACCTGTCTCCGGACGGTCACGCGACCACGCCGCCGGCGCGCTACAACGAGCCCAGCCTGGTCAGCAAGCTGGAGGAGCTGGGCATCGGCCGCCCGTCGACGTACGCGTCGATCATCAAGACCATCCAGGACCGCGGGTACGTCTGGAAGAAGGGCGCCGCGCTGGTCCCGTCGTGGGTCGCGTTCGCCGTGGTCGGGCTGCTGGAGCGGCACTTCGAGCGGCTGGTCGACTACGACTTCACCGCGGCGATGGAGGACGAGCTCGACCGCATCGCGGCCGGGAACGAGCAGCGCACCCGCTGGCTGTCGCGGTTCTACTTCGGCGGCGAGCAGGGCGTGGACGGCTCGGTCGGGCGTCTCGGCGGGCTGAAGAAGCTGGTCAGCGGCGGCGTCGAGGACATCGACCCGCGCGAGATCAACTCCATCCCGATGTTCGAGGACAACGACGGGCACACCGTGCACGTGCGCGTCGGCCGCTACGGCCCGTACCTGGAGCGCGAGGTGGACGGCAAGCCGCAGCGCGCGAACCTGCCCGAGGACCTGCCGCCGGACGAGCTGACCGTGGAGATCGCGGAGAAGCTGTTCGCGACCCCGCAGGAGGGTCGTGACCTCGGCGTCGACCCGGTCACCCAGCACCGGATCGTCGCCAAGGAGGGCCGGTTCGGCCCGTACGTCACCGAGGTGCTCCCGGAGCCCGAGGAGACGGACGGCAAGAAGACCAGCAAGGCGAAGAAGCCGAAGCCGCGCACCGGTTCGCTGTTCCAGTCGATGTCGATCGAGACGGTGACGCTGGAGGACGCGCTCAAGCTGCTGTCGCTGCCGCGGGTGGTGGGCAAGGACCCGGAGACCGGCGAGGAGATCACCGCGCAGAACGGGCGCTACGGGCCGTACCTGAAGAAGGGCGCGGACTCGCGGTCGCTGTCGAGTGAGGACCAGATCTTCTCAATCACGCTGGACGAGGCGCTGAAGATCTACGCGGAGCCGAAGCAGCGTGGTCGCCGGGGCGCCGCGAAGCCGCCGCTGAAGGAGCTGGGCGAGGACCCGGTGTCCAAGAAGCCGATGGTGGTCAAGGACGGCCGGTTCGGCCCGTACGTGACCGACGGGGAGTACAACGCGACCCTGCGCAAGGGCGACAGCATCGAAGGGCTGACCCCGGAGCGGGCGTCCGAGCTGCTCGCCGAGAAGCGCGCGAAGGGCCCGGCGCCGAAGAAGAAGGCGCCGGCGCGCAAGGCCCCGGCGAAGAAGGCCGCCGCGAAGAAGTAGGCCTCGAACAGCAGTTCGACCGAAACTGTCGTACCCCGGGTGCACACTGCCCCCGTGACGACGATCGACGAACTGCTGACCGAGGCCGCCCGGCCGGTGCTGGACGCCGTGCCGGAGCGCGCGAGCACCTGGGACCTGTACGCGCCGTACGCGACGGACGACGATGTCGAGCGCATCCGGTATCCGCTGAGCCGGTCGGACGACCCGGCCGACCTGGTGGCCGAGGCCGAAGAGCACAACGCCTGGATGGCGCAGCTGCGGGACTCGCCGTTCGTCGAGGGCGGCGACCTGACGGACGACGCGATGCGGGCGTTCGCGCTGATGCTGCGCGGTCCGATCCGGATGGTGCTCACCGGCGTGCACAGCGGGCTCGACGGCCCGCTGGACGTGCGGGTCTACGCCGACACGGCCGCCGGGGTGCTGTGGAGCTGGCGGCCGGACAGCACGGAGGTCGGCGGCTGGGGTTACCGCGAGCTGCGGACGCTGTTCGACCGGGTGGTCGGGTTCGTGCCCGAGCAGCGCCGCGGCCGGTTCGGCTCGGTGATGCTGCAGGCAGGCCCTTCCGGCGAGCTGGCAGGGCGGGACGCCGAGCAGGCCGGGCGGGTGCGGGAGTTCCTGCGGCGGCCGCGTACCGGCACGACGGTGGTCGATCTGATGGCGTTCGACCGGCGCTGCGCGCAGTTCCCGCGGCTCGGCTACGTCGTGGTGGACAACGACCTGGGGCGGCACGTCCTGGCGACGGTCACCGAACCGGGCGAGGGCACGCAGCTGTTCCTGGTCCCGTCCGACCGCGACCGGCTGGCGCAGTGGATGACCGACGCGGTCGAGGCGGCGATGACCTGTGCCTGAACTTCCGGTTGCGCACAGTGATCACGGGGTTGCCCAGATGGGCGCGTGCGCGTCGCGAAAAGCCCACTACGCTGGGACGAGGTGTTTCCGATCGCACGGGAGTGGTCACCATGGGTCCGGCGAAGGACGACGGTCGTTTCGGCGACGGCACGCAGTCCGGCCTGCCGCCGCTGACGTTCGGCGACGCCGTCTCGGGGTCGGTCGGCGACGAAGAGGGCTACCAGCCGTTGAAGGTGGCCAAGCCGGTCGAGCCGGACCCGGAGAAGGTCCGCGAGATGATCGAGGCCATGTCGGACAAGCCGGCGACCCCGGCCGAGGTGCCGGCGGACGACACACCGCCAGCGGCTCCGGCCCCCGCGGTGCCGCCCGCGCCGCCGCTCGGCATCCTGCCGCGTCAGCGCACGTGGACCGGGCGCCAGCGGATCGGCTCGTGGGCGAAGCCGTCGTTCCGCCTGCCGCGGCCGGGTCAGAGCGGCTCGGTCCGCAGGGCGAAGCCGTCCAGCGGGTCGGCGGCGTTCCTCGTCGCGATCCTGCTGATGGTCGTGTTCGGCGTGCTCGCGATCCAGTTCCTGTCCAGCCTGATCGACACCCTCACCGGCATCTTCGAGTAGGCCGCGACGGGACGATCTTCGCGTTTCGGACGCGTACCGCCCACCACGACGGGCACTCTCAGATCGACAGAGCTACCCTGGCCCCACGGTTGGGGGATGCCGGTTTGTCGCGCGAGGGGTTCCCCAGCGCCACGGGAGTGAGTGGGGTGGGTCCGATCAGCGAGGTCGTGCACGTGGAACCCGGCGCAGGAAGTGAGGCGCCGGCAGGGCGTGACGCCTCGACGATCCACCGGGCCCGGCGGGTCCTCGCGATCCGGCCGTTCCGGCGGCTGTGGGGCGTCACCTACCTGTGCAGCGTCGCGGACTGGCTGACCATCCTCGGCCTGACCAGCCTCGCGACCCAGCTGACCACCAACTACACGGCGCAGAACTTCGCCTTCACCGGCGTCCTGCTCTCCGCGCTGCTGCCCGGCCTGATCTTCGCCCCGCTCGGCGGCCTGCTCGCCGACCGCTTCGACCGGCGCAAGGTCATGTTCGTCGCCGACCTGTTCCGCTGCGGATTCCTGCTGTCGGTCGCCTTCGTCGGCACGTCCTGGTGGCTCTACATCGCGAACTTCCTGGCCAGCGCGAGCGCGATGATGTGGATCCCGTCCAAGGAGGCGGCGGTCCCGAACCTGCTCAAGCGCCCGGACCAGGTGGAGACGGCCAACCAGCTCGGGCTGGTGATGACGTACGGGCTCGCCACGGTCACCGCCGGCGGTCTCTACGCGGTGGTGACGCGGATCGCGGCCTCGGTCGGCCTGCCCTCCGGGTTCTTCGGCGAGCTGGGCGTCGCCAAGGTCATCGTCGTGCTCATCGCGCTGCTGTACCTGGCCAGCGCGATCCTGGTGCTGACCCGCATCCCGGAGCTGTCGGTCCGCAAGCCGCGGATGGCCGAGGTCTCACACGAGCAGGCCGAGAAGGCCGCGAAGCCGGTCGCGGAGGCGGACAAGCCCGGGCTGGGCGCCCTGGTCAAGGACGCGGGCAAGTACGTGCGGAGCACGCCGCTGGTCCGTGGCCTGCTCATCGGCGCGGCCGGCGCGTTCGCCGCGGGCGGCGCGGTGGTCGGGTCGGCCAAGCCGTACTCGTCGAGCCTGCTGGCCGGCGACTCCGCGTGGGGCCTGCTGGTCGTGGCCGTGTTCATCGGGCTGGCGACCGGCATGGGCGGCGCGCCGAAGCTGGCCCGGCGGCTCCCGCACGACCGGCTCTTCGGCATTTCGATCGTGCTCGCCGGCCTGGCGTTGATCCTGGTGGCGTTGTCGCCGCACCTGACCGTGTCGCTGATCGCGGTCGCGATCGTCGGCGCGTGCGCGGGCGCGGCGTTCCTGACCGGCGTGACGATCATCGGCTCGCAGGTCGACGACGCGATCCGCGGCCGGATCAACGCGATCTACCAGTCGATGATGAAGATCATCGTGTTCGGGTCGGTCTCGCTGGTGCCGCTGCTGATCGGTCTGACGAAGCCGCGGACGATCACGGTCTGGGGCAACCCGATCATCATCGACGGCACCCGCCCGGTGATGCTTGGCGGCGGCGCGCTCGCCGCGGTCGTCGGCATCATCGCCTACCGGCAAATGGACTCGCGCCGGTCCGAGCCGATCATGGCGGACCTGCGCAACGCGATCCGGCGCCGTCCGCGCCGCGTGAACGGCCTGCTCATCGCGCTGGAGGGCACCACGGCCGCGGACACCGCCGTGCAGGCGTCCAAGCTCGCCGAGTGGCTGCGGTCGGCCAGTCCGCGCCCGGTGGTGCTGGCCGCGGACCCGGCGCTGGACGACGAGCGGCTCGCCGCGCTCATCGGCAACGCGTCGCTGTCCGGGGCGCGGGCGCAGGCGCTCGCGGCCGCCGCGGTGCGCGCCGACATCGTGGAGCGCAACGTCAACCCCGCGCTGGACGGCGGCGCGATCGTGGTGATGGAACGCTTCGTCGACTCGCCGCTCGCGCACCTGTCCGCCGTCGCCGGGCTGGACGCGAAGGAACTCGAAGGCCTGGCCGACTGGGCCACCGGCCGCCTCCGGCCGGACGTGACGGTGCTGCTGGACGCCGATCCCGGCGCGAACGCGCCCGGCCCGATCTCGGTCGAGGACCAGTGGCGCGTGCAGAACCTGCTCAGCGAGATGGCCGCCGCCGACCCGGACCACTACGTCGTGGTGGACGCCGACGGGCCCGCGGACGAGGTCGGCGACCGGGTGCGCACCGCGGTCACGGCCGTGCTCGCCCAGCGCAAGCTCGGACTGGTGCCGCTGGCCGAGGTGGAGGCCAGGTGACCGCTGTCGTCGCGCCGGCCGGGGTGTGGGCCCAGCTGGTCGGCCAGGACCACGCTGTCGACGTGTTGTCCTCCGCCGCGCGCGCGGCGGCGCAGATCGTCGCGGGCGAGCCGGCGCCACCGGGCGCGATGACGCACGCCTGGCTGCTCACCGGCCCGCCCGGCTCCGGCCGGTCCGTGGCGGCCCGCGCGTTCGCCGCGGCCCTGCAGTGCATCACCGGCACCGGGTGCGGCCAGTGCCCTGGCTGCCGGACGGCGATGCACGGCACGCACGCCGACGTGCGGCTGGTCATCCCGGAGGGCCTGTCGATCTCGGTCGCGGAGATGCGTGCGCTGGTCCAGGCCGCCGCCCGCCGCCCGACGACGGGCCAGTGGCAGGTCGTGATCATCGAGGACGCCGACCGGTTGACCGAGGGCGCGTCGAACGCGCTGCTCAAGGCGGTCGAGGAGCCGCCGGAGCGGACGGTGTTCCTGCTGTGCGCGCCGTCGGACCACCCCGAGGACATCTCGGTCACGATCCGTTCCCGGTGCCGCCTGGTGACGCTGCGGACGCCGGCCGCGGAGGCGATCGCCCGCGTGCTGGTCGAGCGGGACGGCGTCGACCCGGAGCTGGCCGAGTGGGCCGCGTCGGTGTGCGGCGGTCACGTCGGCCGCGCGCGGCGCCTGGCCACGGACGACAACGCCCGCAAGCGGCGCGCCGCGGTGCTGCGGATCCCGCTGGGCCTGTCGCGTCCCGGTGACGTGTTCCGCTGCGCCGACGACCTGATCGCCGCCGCCGAAGCGGACGCGACGGAGGAGAGCAAGGAACGCGACGAGGCCGAGAAGGCGGAGCTGCGCAACGCGATGGGCGGCGACGCGACCGGCAAGGGCGTCGCCGGCGCCAAGCGCGCGGCCGAAGCGGCCGTCAAGCAGCTGGAGAAGCGCCAGAAGTCCCGGGCGACCCGCACCCAGCGCGACACGCTGGACCTCGCGCTGGTCGACCTCGCCGGTTTCTACCGGGACGTGCTGGTGGCGGTCAGCGGCGCCGACGCCCGCTACAACCACCCGGACCACGCCCAGGACATCGAGCAGGCCGCCCGCCAGTGGACGGCGGAGTCGACGCTGAAGCGCCTGGAAGCGGTGCTGGCCTGCCGCGAGGCGATCCTGTGGAACGTCAAGCCGCGGATCGCGGTGGAAGCGATGCTGACGGCCCTGCGCCACGGCTGACGGACGCGTGAAAAAGGGGCGGCCGGTTGCGGCACCGCCCCTTCCTCAGAACGTCAGTCCCGTGGCCGCGGCGACGGCTTCACCGGAACCGCCTTCAACCGCTTCCGGGCCGGGAACGCCGCCACGAGCACGACCCCGAGCAGCAGCATCGCCGTGCCGGTCCAGAACATCGGCACCGCCGAGTAGGCGCCGGCCGTGTAGGCGAGCTTCTGCGGCGCGGCCGGGGGAGCCGCGTTGCCCGGCGGCGGCGTGGTCGTCGTCCCGCACACGACACCGCCCTCGGGCGCGTACGCCCGCCCGATCTGCTCGCCCAGCGACAGCTGCGCCAGCGACGACGGCAGGGAGTCACTGCCCGCCGGGAGGAGGTCCTTCAGTCCGGCGGTCGGCAGGATCTGCAGGTCCAGCAACCGGGCGGAGGCGCCCAGCTGGTAGCCCTTGAACGGGTCGGTGAGGTTCTGGCCCTTCTGGGTCAGCTCGGCGATGCTCAGCCGCAGGACGCCGAGGTCGAGCACCTTGCCCGCGGTGTCGGGGACCTGCTGCAGGCCCTTCTGCGCGGTGGCGACCAGTCCGCCGACCACCGGCAGGTCCTCCAGCGGGCCGAACTGCTGGGACAGACCGGACAGCGGCAGCCCGATCGGGATGTCCTTCGTCGGGTTGGTCGCGTCGAGCGTGTAGAGCACCTTGCCCTGCCGCTCGATCGTGATCACCGGTGCGGTGTACTCGACCTTCGAGGTCTTCTCGTCGCCGGTCGAGGTGACCTTGAGCGTCGGCTGGCTGACGACCTTCAGCGTCAGCTCGAGCGGGGTGCCCTTGAGGATCTCGATGTCCGCGGCCTGCAGCGTGGAGACCGACTGAACCGCCTTGTTGGGCGAACCGGGGATGTCGACCAGCTGCACCACCGACCGCGACGACAGCGTGTTCGGCAGGCTGAGCACGGAGTTCGTGCCGTCGGACTTGGTCTGGTTGCCGCCGCTGAGCAGGCCGCCGAGGGTCTGCAGGCCCTGCGCCGGGTCGAAGCCGTCGGCCAGCTGCACGTTCTGCAGGTCGAGGCCGTCGATCGGCAGGTTCGGCAGCGACGGGATGACGTTGAGCAGCGACAGGCTCGCCAGGGAGGTGCTGGCATCGGCGATGGTGCCGACGCACGGGCCGAGGGTCGGGCTGTAGCGGGCGTGCACCTTGCCGTTCAGCAGGCCGACGTTGAGCAGCGGGTTCTCCGGCGCGTTGAGGCCGCCGGTGAGCGGCTTCTCGTTGTCCGGCAGCGCGGTCTGCACGAGGCTGCCCGGCGCCTGCGGCGCGTTCCCGCCGATCGCGAGCCCGAGCGGGGAGGACTGGGCGATCGACTTCTCGTAGCTGAGCAGCGCCTCGGAGTTCGCCTGCGCGCTGGACAGGCCCATCCCGGCTTCGAGCGCGGACTGCTTGGGCAGCTGCTCGCCGAAGCCGGGCAGGATCGTGCTGGTCGGGACCGAGTTCGGCAGCAGGCGCAGCACGCCGAGCGCGGCGGCCGCGTCGGCGACCGCGTGGCCGAGCGGCTGCGGACCCTCCTGGCCGATGAACGGCGGCTGCCCCGGGTTGGCCGGCTGCGGGGTCGGGGTGGTGGGGATCGTGCTCTGCGCCACGGCGGGCGTGGCCGACAGGACGAGCACGGCCGCGGCGACCGGCAGCGCCAGCGCGCGAGGCATGCGTCGACGCATGTGGAAGGTCCTCCCAGTACGACCGGGCCGATCTTCGAGTGACCGGCGTCGCACAGCCTAACGACGCGGGGGGTGCTGAAGTGACGCGAACGGGGCCGCTACACTAGTTCGTGTTGCCGCCTTAGCTCAGTCGGCCAGAGCGGCTCACTCGTAATGAGCAGGTCAGGGGTTCGATTCCCCTAGGCGGCTCCGGCAACGGTCGGGGGCTCTCCACTCGGAGGGCCCCCGACGTCGTTTCCGGCCTAGGCTCTCCGGCCATGGCCCGCCGCTCCGAGACGATCAGTCCGACCGCCCACTACACCGGCTTCGTGTGGGTGCGCGGCGGGCTCTCCGACCCCGCCTTCGCGACCGCCGAGGGGCGTGTCCTGCACGGGCTGCTGCGGCCGGTCATGGCAGCCAGCGGCGCGCTGGGCGGACCGACGCTCGACGGCTTTCTGCTGGCCCGGCACCGCCTGATCGACCGGCTGCTCACCGACGCCGTCGAGCGCGACGGGATCACCCAGGTCGTCGAGGTCGCGGCCGGGCTGTCCGCCCGCGGCTGGCGGTTCACCCGGCGCCACCCGGGCCTGACCTACCTCGAAGCGGACCTGCCGGACATGGCCGCGCGCAAACGCCGCACCCTGCGCGGCGCGCCTCCCGCCGGGCCCGGGCACCGCGTGGCCGAACTGGACGTCCTCGACGAGACCGGTCTGGACCGGCTGGTGGCCGGCCTCGACCCGGCCCGCGGACTGGTGATCGTCACCGAGGGGCTGGTCAACTACTTCGACGAGCCGGCGCTGCGGGCGATGTGGGCGCGCTTCGCCAGGGCGCTGGGCCGGTTCGAGCGCGGCCGGTACCTGTCGGACCTGCACCTGGCCACTTCGGACTTCGCGGTGCGGGCGTTCGTCCGGGCGCTGTCGGCGTTCGTGCGCGGGCAGGTGCACCTGCACTTCACGGGTGCGGCCGAGGCGGAGGCGGCGCTACTCACGGCCGGATTCGGCCGGGCGGTGCTGCACGTCCCGCCGGAGACGGGGCTCGTCCGGGTCGTCGAGGCCGCGACCTAGCAGCCGGTCGAGCAGCATCGCGCCGAACGCGAGCGCGAGGAACAGCACCGCGATCACCAGGCAGTTCACCGTCACCCGCCCGTACCCGATGGCGGTCACGTCGACGAACGGGTACGGGTAGAAGCCGTCGACCGCGCCGCGGACGAGCGTGAACGCCACCCACGCGAGCGGGTAGACCACCGACCAGCCGATGATCCGCGGGGTCACCGCCCGGCGCGGCCCGAACAGCAGCCACCCGAGCACGCCCAGCAGCGGGGATGCCGTGTGCAACAGGAAGTCGGCCACCCACGCCCATCCGGTGAGGTCCTGGAGATCGGCCAGCACCAGGTGGAACACGATGCCGGTGACCGCGATCGCGAGCACGCCGTCCAGCCTCAGAGCGCGGAACACTGTGGACGTCCGCAGTGGACGGATCGCCAGCAGCAGACTCGTGAATCCCACGATCAGGTTGGACTGGATCGTGAAGTAGGCGAACACGTTGGCCATCCGCGCGGCCGCCGAGTCGTAGCGGCCGCCCATCACTCCCGAGGTGACGAACAGCTGCGTGACCACGCCGATCAGCACCACCAGCGCGTGCACACCGAACCAGACGCGAGCGATCCTCATAGTCGCAACGTAACCGCTCCGGTACTTCGGGTGACGCTCGACACACCGGCGCCCGCGAATAGTCCCGCCGATCACCGGCAAGCCACCCGGCGAGGCCGAAAACGGCTTCGCGCAAGGAGAAAACGCCTCATCTGCCGCTCGTCGGCAGAGAAAGGACGATCGAGAATGCGCATGATCACTCGCACTGTCGCCGCCGGCGCCATCGCCCTGCCGCTGACGCTCGGGGCCGCCGGGATCGCCTCCGCGGACACCGTCGAGGAGCACGAGGGTGTCGCCTACGAGCAGGTGTCGGCGACGGCGGGCCCGGACGGCGCGTCGTACAGCGCCACCGCCGCGGCCGCCGAGGAAGGCACGTACGCCGACCACAGCGACGACGGCACGTACGCCGACCACGACGATGACGACGACGGCGGTCTGCTGGACATCCTGGACCTCTGACGCCGCCCGGTCCGGACGGCCCCCGGGACGAGCACCGGGGGCCGTTCAGGACACCGGTCCCGAAGGTTAGGCTGGGCGTCCTCGTCGTTCCAGGAGGACACCGCAGTGACCGTCACCCCGCCGGGGCAGCGCGAGCGGCTCTCGCCGAACCAGCTCGCCAAGCAGGAGCAGATCGTCGAAGCCGCCCGGCAGGTGCTGGCCAGGGACGGGCTCGCCGGGTGCACCGCCCGCGCCATCGCCGACGCGAGCCCGCTCACCAAGAGCGCGATCCACTACTACTTCAGCGACACCGACGTGCTCGTCGACCGCGCGATGGCCGCGCACGTCACCACGTTCCTCGACGACCTCCGCGCGGTGGCCGCCCGCCACGACGACCCGAGGGACAAGCTGTGGGCGGTACTGGAGGCCTACCTCGACGCCTTCACCGAGCGCCCCAACTCCGCGTTCCTGTGGTTCGAGTACTGGATCGCCGTCAGCAGGGCCGACCACCCGGAGGCGATCGAGGCGATGCTCCGGTCGGTCACCGAACTGCTCACCGAGCTGCTGGCGGACGTCGGCGTCATCGACCCGCGGGCCCGCGCCCGTGCCCTGATGTCCTACCTGCTCGGCGCGGTCGTGCAGCAGCGCGTCCGGCGGCGCCCGTTCGCCACCCTCCGTGAGGAGATCGAGTCGCTCTGTCTGCCCTAAGGTTCGGGGTATGCCTCTGTTCTCCTTCGAGGGCGTGAGCCCCACCGTGCACCCGGACGCCTGGATCGCGCCCACCGCGACCCTGATCGGCGACGTCGTCATCGAAAAGGACGTCTCCATCTGGTACGGCGCGGTGCTGCGGGCCGACTTCGGCAAGATCATCGTGCGCGAGGGCGCCAACATCCAGGACAACTCGGTGGTCCACGTGAACACCGGCGTGTGCGAGATCGGCCGCAACGTCACCGTCGGCCACATGTGCCTCGTGCACGACTGCACGGTCGGCGAGCAGGCCCTGATCGGCAACGGCTCGACCGTGCTGGACCAGTCGGTGATCGGCGAGCGCGCGCTGATCGCCGCCGGCTCCACGGTCACGCCTGGCACCCAGGTGCCGCCGGAGGTCATCGCGATGGGCAGCCCGGCCAAGAAGTTCGTGCCGCTGACCGACTCCGCGAGAGGCTGGGTCGACCACAACGCGGCCATCTACCAGCAACTGGCCAAGCGGCACGCGGAAGGCGTGGCACCGGTCGACTAAGCTGGGACGCGTCCGTTTCAGCGACTGGCGCCGTAGAGGTGGAGCACCACCGGGAAGCGACCGACGAGGCCGGCACCGCGCGCCTGGGTGTGGCCAGTGTCAGGAGTAGGAAGATGACGCACCAGCCAGCCATCCCCGAGCTCACCGCTGCCGACCCGCAGATCGCCGGACTCGTCGAGGACGAGGCGCGCCGCCAGGCGGAGAAGATCCGCCTCATCGCCTCCGAGAACTACGTCTCCCAGGCGGTGCTGGAGGCCACCGGCTCCGTCCTCACCAACAAGTACTCCGAGGGCTACGCCGGCAAGCGGTACTACGAGGGCCAGCAGTTCATCGACCAGGTCGAGCAGATCGCGATCGAGCGCGCCAAGGCGCTGTTCGGCGTCGACCACGCGAACGTGCAGCCGTACTCGGGCTCGCCCGCGAACCTGGCCGCCTACCTCGCCTTCGCCAGCCCCGGCGACACCGTGATGGGCATGGCGCTGCCCGACGGCGGCCACCTCACCCACGGCTGGTCGGTCTCGGCCACCGGCAAGTGGTTCAACCCGGTCCGCTACGGCGTGCGCAAGGAGACCGGCCGCGTCGACCTCGACCAGGTGCGTGAGCTGGCGCTGGAGCACCGCCCGAAGCTGATCTTCGCCGGCGGCACCGCGATCCCGCGCACCATCGACTTCCCGGCCTTCGCGGAGATCGCGAAGGAGGTCGGCGCCGTGCTGGTGGCCGACATCGCGCACATCGCCGGCCTGGTCGCCGGTGGCGCGCACCCGTCGCCGGTCGGCCACGCGCAGGTGATCACCACCACCACGCACAAGACCCTGCGCGGCCCGCGCGGCGCGATGATCATGACCGACGCCGACCACGCGAAGGCCATCGACAAGGCCGTGTTCCCCGGCCTGCAGGGCGGCCCGCACAACCACACGACGGCCGCCATTGCCGTCGCGCTGGGCGAGGCCGCCAAGCCGGAGTTCCGCGACTACGCCCACGCGATCGTCGCGAACGCCAAGGCGCTGGCCGAGGCCCTGATCGAGCGCGGTTTCGACCTGGTCTCCGGCGGCACCGACAACCACCTGCTGCTGGTCGACCTGACGAGCAAGCAGATCGGCGGCAAGCCGGCCGCGCAGGCGCTGGACCGCGCCGGCATCGAGCTGAACTACAACACGGTGCCGTTCGACCCGCGCAAGCCGTTCGACCCGTCCGGCATCCGGCTGGGCACCGCGGCCATCACCACCCGCGGTCTCACGCCGGAGCACCAGCCGCAGATCGCCGAGTGGATCGACCGCTCGATCGCCGCGGCGGCCGCGAACGACGAGGACGCGATCAACAAGATCGCCGGCGAGGTGCGCGACCTGCTCGCCGCCTACCCGATCCCCGGCTACCGGGCCTGATCGAAACGAGAAACGCCCCTTCCCCGCGCGGGGAAGGGGCGTTCTTCGTTGGGCGCACTCAGTGGTGCTCGCCGCCCTCGGCGGCCTCCTTCGCGAGCCGGTCGATCTCACGCTGGTAGGAGCGCTTGATCTCGGCCTCCGCCTCGGACCGGCCCACCCACTGCGAGCCCTCGACGCTCTTGGCCGGCTCCAGGTCCTTGTACACCTGGAAGAAGTGCTCGATCTCCAGCTTGTGGAACTCGTTCAGGTGGTGGATGTCGCGCAGGTGCTCCAGCCGCGGGTCGTCGGACGGCACCGCGAGGACCTTGTCGTCCGGCCCCTTCTCGTCCGTCATCCGGAACATGCCGATCGCGCGGCAGCGGATCAGGCAGCCCGGGAACGTCGGCTCCTGGACGAGCACCAGCACGTCGAGCGGGTCGCCGTCCTGCCCAAGGGTGTCGTCGATGAAGCCGTAGTCGGCCGGGTACTGGGTGGCCGTGAACAGGGTCCGGTCCAGGCGGATGCGACCGGTCTTGTGGTCCACCTCGTACTTGTTGCGCTCCCCCTTGGGGATTTCGATCGTGGCGTCGAACTCCACGGCGTCCTCGCTGACCTCGTCTTTTCCCGCCGGTACCGGCGGCTTACGGTTTCGCTAACTTGTTCTCACTAGTGTGGACCACGCGCCGTTGGGAAGTCGCACTGATGTCGTCTTGACAACAGTGAGTTTGCCCGCGGTGTGTCGCCGGTCTGGAGGAGGGGTGCGTGCCGAGCAACGAACAGCCCGAGTGGCCGTCGGAAGACACCGACGCCGGCAGCGGGGAGAGTTCCGCTGACGGCGGCGCCACGGCCCAGCTGCCGGTGCCCGGCAAGGTTTCCCTGCCCGAATCGCCGACGTTGTTCGTGCCTGCCGAGCGGGACGCGGAGAAGACCCAGTTCATCCCGGCGGCCAAGCCGGACGCGGAAAGCACGCAGGTCATCGACCTGCGGCAGGTGCCGGAGCAGGAGACCGAGCCGCATCGGGTCCCGCGGCCGCAGCCGCCGCAGTCTGCGCAGCAGTCGGCCGAGTCGGTGCAGCCGCGGCCGCAGCCCGCGCCGCCGGAGCACCGGCCACAGCAGCCCGCCCAGCAGCAGCCGCCGCAGCAGTCCGCCGAATCGGCGCAGCCGCGGCCGCAGTCCGCCCAGCCGCCGCAGCAGTCGGCCCAGCAGCAGTCCGCCGCCGAGCCGTCGCAGCCGCGGCCGCAGCCCGCGCCGAACCACGAGCCGTCGCAGCCGGTGCCGCCCGCGGCCGTTCCGCCGGTGCAGCCGATGCGGATCGAGCCCAGCGGCGAAATCCACCCCGCGGAGGCGACCACCGGCGAGGAGAAGCCGCCCGCCGAACCCGAGGCGAAACCGAAGCGCCGCCGCAAGGGCGTGCTGATCGGCAGCATCGTGGCGCTGGTGCTGGTCGTCGCGGTGGGCGCCGCGCTCGCCACGCCGTACGTCTCCAACCGCCTCGGCCTGCCGTGGGCGCCGAACCTGCCGAAGGGCGACAGCCCGCAGCCGGTGCCGGTGGCCCTCTCGCTCAAGGCGCCCAGCGCGTCGGCACCGGAACCGACGTCGTCCGGGGTGTCCTCGGCGCTGGCAGGCCCGGCCGCGAACGCCGCGCTGGGCACGCTCACCGGCGCCGTGATCGACCCGGCGACCGGCGAGCTGCTGTGGGACCGCAACTCCGGCCAGTTCCGCACCCCGGCGTCCACCACCAAGCTGCTGACCACCTCCGCCGCGCTGCTCGCGATGGACCCGGGCACGCAGCTGAGCACCAAGGTCGTGCAGGGCTCGTCGCCGGACACCGCCGTGATCGTCGCGGGCGGGGACATCACGCTGTCCTCGCTGCCCGCCGGGCAGCAGTCGGTGTACGCCGGCGCCGCCCACCTCGACGACCTCGTCGCGCAGGTGAAGCAGGCCAGTGGCGGCGCGATCAAGAAGGTCCAGATCGACACCTCGATCTGGTCCGGTGCGCAAACCGCGCCGGGCTGGGCGCCCGACGACGCCCCGATCTACACCGCCGCGATGACGCCGGTGATGCTCGACGGCGGCCTCACCGACCCGACGAACGACCACTCGATGCGCGTCGCCCAGCCGGCGAACACCGTGTTGCAGACGTTCGCGCAGCGCCTCGGCGCGACCGCGTCCGGCCAGGCGACGGCGCCGCAGGACGCGAAGGTGCTCGGCGAGGTGAAGTCCGCCCCGCTGAGCGAGCTGATCGCGCACGCGCTGGAGGCCTCGGACAACACCCTCGCGGACGCGATCGGCCGGATGACGGCCATCGCGACCGGCGCCGACGCGTCGTTCTCCGGCGCCGCGCAGGCGACCCTGTCCGTGCTGTCCCAGAACGGGTTCGACGTCTCCCAGGTCAAGCTGAGCGACAACAGCGGGCTGTCCCCGCAGAACAGCGTCCCGGCGAAGCTGCTCGCGCAGGTGCTGGCCGTCGCCGCGGGACCGGACGGCAAGGACCCGCGCACCGCGAAACTGCGCCCGATGCTGGCCGGGCTGCCGGTGGCCGGCGGCAGCGGCACCCTCGCCGACCGCTACGACGCGCCGAACTCGCGGTCCGGCAAGGGGTGGGTCCGCGCCAAGACGGGCACTCTGTCCGGCGTCCACACGTTGGCAGGGGTAGTGCTGGACGAGGACGGCCGGGTCCTGGTGTTCGCGTTGATGTCCGACGGCGCCGACCAGGACCCCGCGCGGGCGGCACTGGACGTCGTCGCGGCCTCGCTGAGGGGCTGTGGTTGCCGATAGCTTCGGGAAGGTGAACACGATGAGCGAGGTTGCGTCCCGGCCGGTCGTGGACTGGTCACTGGCCGCTTCCACGGGCGCCTTCCTCGCCCGTGGCGGGCCGGTGGTCTCCCGCGAGGAGGCCGGCCTGGCCGTGACCGAGCTGCGGGAGCTGTCGCTCGACGCCGAGGCACACGTCCGCGAGCTGACCGGGCTGGGCGCCGGGCTGCCGCTGCTCCCCGGTGACGTGGTGGACCGGCCCGGCTGGGTGCGCTCGGCCGCCGCCGGGCTCGACGCGCTCACGGCGAAGGCGTTGCCGCCGAACCCGGCGGGGCCGCTGGGGCCGGTCCTGGCCGGTGGCGCCGGCGTGCAGACCGGCGTGGTGCTGGCCTTCCTGGCCTCCCGCGTGCTGGGCCAGTACGACCCGTTCGGCGGCCCGGACGGCGGCGGGCGGCTGCTGCTGGTGGCGCCGAACGTGGTCACCGCGCAGCAGGCGCTGCACGTGCCCGGCCGCGACTTCCGGCTGTGGGTGTGCCTGCACGAGAGCACGCACCGGCTGCAGTTCACCGCCGTCGGCTGGCTACGCGACTACTTCGCCGACGAGGTCGAACGCCTGGTCGGCGGCCTCACCGGCGACGACGACGGGATGACCGACCTGCTCGGCAGGCTGCCGGACGCGCTGCGCGAGGCCCGGCGCGCCAAGGCGGACGGGCTGGTCGCGATCGGGCAGCTGCTGCGCTCGCCCGAGCAGCGCGAGGTGTTCGACCGGCTGCTGGCGCTGTCCACGCTCCTGGAAGGGCACGCGGACTACGTGATGGACGCGGTGGGGCCGAGCGTGGTCCCCAGCGTCGAGACGATCCGCGCGCGGTTCACCGAGCGGCGCAAGGGCGGCGGCCTGCTGGACCGGCTGCTGCGGGCGCTGCTCGGGGTGGACGCCAAGATCCGCCAGTACGCGCAGGGCGCGGCCTTCACCCGGCACGTCGTCGACCGGGTCGGGATGGCCGGGTTCAACGCCGTCTGGACCTCGCCCAACACGCTGCCGACCCGGGCCGAGATCGGCGATCCCGAGGCTTGGGTGCGGCGCGTCCACCCGTGACCGGGCCGCACCCCGCGGTCGCCGCGGTGCGCCGCGCGGTGCGGAACCTGCTGGCGGAGTGCCCCGGCGTGCCGGCGATCGACGTGGCGTTGTCCGGTGGGGCCGACTCGCTGGCGCTCACCGAGGCCGCCGTGTTCACCGGGCGGCGGCTCGGGCTGCCGGTGCGGGCGCTGGTCGTGGACCACGGGCTGCAGGCGGGCTCCGCGCGCGTGGCCGAAGAGGCGGCCGGGACGGCGCGCAAGCTCGGCGTGGACTCCGCCGAAGTCCTGACGGTCGAGGTGACCGGCCCGGGTGGCCCTGAGGCGGCCGCCCGGAACGCCCGTTATGCCGCGCTCCGCGCGCATCACCGCGGCATCGTCCTCCTCGGCCACACCCGCGACGACCAGGCCGAGACCGTCCTGCTCGGACTCGGCCGCGGCTCCGGTCCGCGCTCGATCGCCGGCATGCGTGCTGTGGATCTCCCGTGGGGTAGGCCACTCCTCGACGTGCCCCGCGCGACCACCAGGGACGCCTGCCGCGCGCTCGGCCTGACCCCGTGGGAGGACCCGCACAACAGCGATCCGCGCTACACCAGGGTGCGCCTGCGCGCGGAAGTGCTGCCGCTGCTGGAAGACGTCCTCAACGGCGGGGTCGCGGCGGCGCTCGCCCGCACGGCCGCCCAGCTCAGGGAGGATTCCGAGGCGCTCGACGCGCTCGCAGCGGACTTCCTGGCGCGGCACGGGAAACCGGACATCGGGGAGCTCGCGCCGCTGCCCGCATCCCTCCGCAGGAGGATCCTGCGGAACTGGCTCACCGCGCACGGCGCGCGCGACCTCACCGACGCCCACCTGCGGTCCGTCGACGCGCTGGTCGCGCGGTGGCGTGGCCAGGGCGGTGTTTGGCTACCCGGCGGCTTGGTGGTGACCCGGACGCATGGCAGGCTTGCCATGAATCCACCGGAAACAAGAGGGGACTGACCCGTGTACGAAGGCGAGATCGCCTCCGTCCTCATCACCGAGCAGCAGATCAACGACAAGATCACCGAGCTCGCCAAGCAGATCGCCGCGGACTACGAGCGCGAGACCTCTGCCGGCGACCTGCTGCTGGTGGGCGTGCTCAAGGGCGCCGTCATGTTCATGACCGACTTCGCCCGCGTGCTGCCGATGCCGGCGCAGCTGGAGTTCATGGCCGTCTCCTCGTACGGTTCGTCCACGTCGTCCTCCGGCGTGGTGCGGATCCTCAAGGACCTCGACCGGGACATCACCGGGCGGCACGTGCTGATCGTCGAGGACATCGTCGACTCCGGACTGACCCTGTCCTGGCTGCTGAAGAACCTGGCGAGCCGCAACCCGGCGTCGCTGGAGGTCGTCACGCTGCTGCGCAAGCCGGAGGCGGTCAAGGTGGACGTGCCGGTGCGGTACGTCGGCTTCGACATCCCCAACGAGTTCGTGGTCGGGTACGGCCTCGACTACGCGGAGCGCTACCGGGACCTGCCCTACATCGGCACCCTTGATCCGAAGGTGTACGGCGCCTGAACACGGTGCGTGAGCACCGGAAATTCGTGAACCCGAACGTGCCGGAACGCGTCATAAGTGTCGGTGCGGTGCGTTAACCTACGCGAACGAGGGTGACGCGCCGCGATGCGGTACGGACGTGGGGTAGGGAGAACTGATGGGGAGCTACGCGGACGCCGCGGCGTTCCGGAACGCCGCCGTGAACGGGCAGCTGGGGGTCGACCCGGACGCAGCGCAGGCTGTTCTGAAGAAGATCCGCCTCGGCAAGGACCAGGTGGAGAACCTGCTGCGCAACGCCGGAGCCCTTGCTGAGCCGCCCAAGCTCGGCAACAACCCGGTCGGCAACGCCATCGCCGCGAAGTTCGTGCAGCGCGCCGACGGGGGCGGTGAGTCGTACGCGACCGCGCTGCGCAACCTCTACAACCAGTACCAGCAGGCCGAGGACGCCATCGTCGCGGCGATGAGCCACTACGACAAGATCGAGCAGGCCGCCGAAGACGCGCTGGCGTCCGGTCGCCAGGTCTGAAGGCGGGGGGACCGATCACGATGACTTCTCCGAGCAACGAGCCCAGAGGCGAGGCCGTCCAGCTGGGCGACAACGGCGAGTCCGCCGCGCTGGTGCAGCAGGCGCGCAACAGTGCGGGCGGGTTCACCTACGGCGGCGACCGCGCCATCGCGAGCCCGCCGAACTGGGCCTCGCAGGAGAGCAACCAGCTCTACCTCGGCGCCACCCAGAACAACGACCCGGCCACGGCCGAGGCCACCGGGCGGCAGTGGCAGTCCCACGGCGACAGCCTGCACCAGGCGGCCGACGACCTGTACAACGCGATCGCCGAGCTGGGCAACGCGTGGATCGGGCAGGGCTCCGGTTCCGCGCAGGGCGCACTGGTCGGCATCGCGAACTCCAGCAAGCAGGCCGGCGACGCGGCGCACACCATGTCGAACCGGATGGCGCAGCAGGCCGCGGCGGCGGCCGAGGTCAAGAAGATGCCCGCGCCGAAGGAGTTCGACCCGGCCAAGCAGACCGCGGCGATGCTCGCCGGCGGCCCGGCCGCGATGGTCGCCGACATGAAGGTGCAGGCCGACGAGGCCCGCGCCGTGCACGCCCAGCAGGTCCAGTACTTCAACGCCTACACCCAGGCGATGTCCGAGGTGGACAGCGCGACCCCGAGCTTCGGCCCGGAGTCGCTCGGCCTGCCCGCGGACGGCCGCTTCGGCGGCACCTCGGCGCAGTCCGTCGGGGCCGGCTCCGGCGCGGTGCCCGGCGGCCTCGGGTCGGTCGGGCTCGGCCCGGTCGGCGGCGTCACCACCGGGATCCCCGGCGGCGGCGCGGCGGGCTTCGCCGCCGGTGGCCAGCCCGGTGGCGCCCCCGGTCCGCACGGTGTCCCGGCGGCTCCCGCTCCGGCGGCAGGCGCGGCCTCCGGCGCGGGTCAGGTGACCGCGGCGCCGACGTCGTCCGGCGGTGGCGGTGCGGCGGCGCTGGGCGCGGTGGCGGGTCTCGGCACGGCGGGTCTCGCCGCGGTGGGTGGCAAGGCCGCTCTCGGCCGCGGCAGCAAGTCCGGCGCCAAGGAGCGCCCGGCGGCCGACGAGACGGCGGCCAGCTCGGACCAGTCGCAGCAGGCCCACGGCGCCGCGCAGCAGCAGGCCCAGCAGAGCCTCATGAACACCGGTGGGACCATCGGCGGGGCAGGCACCCCGCCGCCGGCGTCCGGCATGGGCGGCGGCATGGGTGCCGGCGCGCAGGGCTCGGAGGACGAGGAGCACACCCGTGCCTCCTTCCTCGTCGAGGCCGACCCCGACGAGGCGTTCGGCGCCAACGTGGCGACCGCGCCGCCGGTCATCGGGGCCTGGAACGACGAGGACGACCGCTGATCCGGCGCAACCGCGCGAACCGGGAAAGAGGGACTTGATGGCGCGAGCGGAGCTGCTCACTCCGCTGGAACTGGACTTCCTGTGGGAGTCCTTCGGAGCAGGCGAACTGCCGTACCCGCTGGAGGTGCGCTCGCACGGCGCGACGATGGACGAGCGTGCCGAGCTGCGGCGGCAGACCCTGGACCGGCTCGCCGCGCGTGGCGCGGCCGACGGCCGGGGCCGCCCCGCGCCGCACGTCGAGGAGTTCTTCGAGGTGCTGGCCGGGTCGGAGACCAGCCTGGACAGCGTGCACATCACCGCGCCGGACGCGCGTCCGCTGCTCGCCGTGGCGGCGGCGCTGTCCGGGCGCGGTGTGCTCGCGGTGCACGACGAGCGGGGCTTCCACTTCCAGCCGATGCCGGCGGACGGCCTCGCGAGCGCCATCGTGTCCCTGCTGCCCGCCGCCCGGCGGGGCAGCGAGAAGTCGATCACCGTGCCGCTCGAGCAGCTGATGACGGCCACCGGGGCCGACTTCCTGCAGCGCCGCACCGCGGCCGGCGGGCGGACCAGCGTGGACGACGACCGCAAGGCGCTGGCCCGGCTGCAGGCCCAGCCGCGGCTGCGCGGCGGGCAGATCGGCGCCAACGCCCGCAGCCGCAGCGGTGCGAAGACGAGGCCGCCGGTGCTGAGCTGGTTCGACACCGATGACGGCCGCTACTTCACGCAGGCCAGCCGCGGTCACGACGGGCGCGACTGGATCACCATCGCCCCCGCTGACGCGGCGAACCTGCGGCACCGGCTGGGCGAGATGCTGGTCAGCGCCGCCGGCGAGACCCTGGCGCCGGGTGGTGCCTGGTGACCGGTGTTGTGCAGGCCCGCGGGCGGCGCACCGCCACCCCGGCGGCTGCGGCGAACCTGAGGCAGCGGCCCACCGCCACCCCGGCGGCTGCGGCGAACCTGAGGCAACGGCCCACCGCCGCCCTCGCGGGTGCGGCAAGGTCGCGACTCTGGGTCGCCACCGCCCCCCGCCGACGCGGCGAACCTGCGGCACCGGCTCGGCGAGATGCTGGTCAGCGCCGCCGGCGAGACCCTGGCGCCGGGTGGTGCCTGGTGAACCACCTCATGAAGGCCGGTTGTAGCCAGAGCCGGCTCGTAGCCGCCTCCGCCGATGCCGCGCCCCCGATGGCCCACGCGGCCGGCGAGACCCCGACCCCGGAGAGCGCCCGGTGAACCGCCCCGAATTCTTCACCCCGATGACGTTCGACTTCCTCTGGGAGGCGGCCGGCATCGGCGAACTGCCGTACCCGCTGCAGGTGCGCTCGCACGGCGCGACCATGGACGAGCGCGCGCGGCTGCGGCAGCGGGCCCACGAGGAGCTGAAGGCCCGCGGCCTGCGCGACCACTACGGCCGCCTCGACCCGCGCGTCGAGGACTGGTTCCGGGTGCTCTCGCAGGGCACCACCAGCATCGACGCCGTGCACATCCCGGACTTCCAGGTCCCGCCGGTGTCGATACTCGCCGCCACCGACGGCACGCTCGGCGTGGTGGCGATCCAGGACGCCGACGGCATCTGGATCCGGCCGGCCTTCCCCGAGGGCCTGGCCTCGACGGTCGTCGACCTGCTGCCGCCGGGCACGCGTGGCACGGAGGCTTCCATCACACTTCCGGTCGACGAGGCGCTGCGGATCCAGCCGGCCAGGACGGCCGTCCCGGTCGGCGGCGACCCGAAGCCGCGGCGCCGGTCGCTGTCCGAGGGCTCCTCCGACCCGCGCGAGGCCTACGCCCGGCTGGCCGGCCAGCCCCGGCTGCGCGGCGGTCAGCTGGCCGCGAACAGCAGGTCCGAGGTGAGCGGTCGTCGCAGGTCACCGGTGCTGGGCTGGTTCGACACGGCCACCGGCCGGTACCTGAGCCTGTCCCGGCCCGGCGCCGACGGGCGGGAGTGGGTGACCGTGTCCTCCGCGGACGCGAAAACGCTGCGCACCAGGCTGGGCGAGATGGTGGCGGGCGTCACAACCGAGCCGGGCAACTGACCCGGACCGCTCCGGGGAACCAGACCACGGCACCGGCCGTTGACCTGCTTGAGACTCGTGCAGGTGCCCATGTCGGCCGGACTGTACCCTGGATGGACGGGGTGTTCCTCGCACACCGCAAGTTGTTGTCTACACCGTGACGGCGGATGTGACATCTACCGCCTAGCCAGGGAGGGTCGAGGCCGAACGGCCGAGGCATATGGACCGGAAGCGCCTGCTCAGGAACCCGCTGCTGTGGATCGTCGCGGTTGTGTTGATCTTCCTCGCGGTCAACACCCTCTTCGACAGCGACCGTGGATACACCCAGGTACCCACTTCACAGGCGATCGCCCAGATCACCGGCAACAACGTGAAGGAAGCGAACCTGGAGGACAAGGAGCAGCAGCTCAAGCTGTCGCTCACGAACAAGATCGACGTCGACGGCCAGCAGGTCGACCAGATCATCACCTCGTACCCGTCGCAGTCGGCAGGCACGATCTACGACCAGCTGATCAAGCTGCAGAACGTCAAGTTCAACACGACGGTCACGCAGCAGGGCTTCTTCACGCAGATCCTGTACTACATCATCCCGCTCGGCCTGCTGCTCCTGCTGCTGATGTGGATGATGAACAACGCCCAGGGCGGCGGCAACCGCGTCCTCAACTTCGGCAAGTCCAAGGCCAAGCAGCTGAACAAGGACATGCCGAAGACGACGTTCGCCGACGTGGCGGGCGCCGACGAGGCGGTCGAAGAGCTCTACGAGATCAAGGACTTCCTGCAGAACCCGGCCCGCTACCAGGCGCTGGGCGCGAAGATCCCCAAGGGCGTGCTGCTCTACGGCCCGCCCGGCACCGGTAAGACGCTGCTCGCGCGCGCCGTCGCCGGTGAGGCCGGCGTGCCGTTCTACACGATCTCCGGTTCGGACTTCGTCGAGATGTTCGTCGGTGTCGGCGCCTCCCGCGTCCGCGACCTGTTCGAGCAGGCCAAGCAGAACGCCCCGTGCATCATCTTCGTCGACGAGATCGACGCGGTCGGCCGCCAGCGCGGCGCCGGCCTCGGCGGCGGTCACGACGAGCGCGAGCAGACGCTGAACCAGCTGCTCGTCGAGATGGACGGCTTCGACTCGCGTGGCGGCATCATCCTGATCGCCGCGACCAACCGCCCGGACATCCTGGACCCGGCGCTGCTGCGCCCCGGCCGCTTCGACCGGCAGATCCCGGTGTCCGCGCCGGACCTGGCAGGCCGCCGCGCCATCCTCGAGGTGCACTCGAAGGGCAAGCCGCTCGCGCAGGGCGTCGACCTGAACGCGCTGGCCAAGCGCACCGTGGGCATGTCGGGCGCCGACCTGGCCAACGTCATCAACGAGGCCGCGCTGCTCACCGCCCGCCAGAACGGGCACGTGATCACCGACGCGGCGCTGGAGGAGTCGGTCGACCGGGTCATCGGCGGGCCGGCGCGCAAGAGCCGGATCATCTCGGAGCAGGAGAAGAAGATCACCGCCTACCACGAGGGCGGGCACGCGCTCGCCGCGTGGGCGATGCCGGACCTGGAGCCGGTCTACAAGCTGACCATCCTGCCGCGCGGCCGGACCGGTGGGCACGCGCTGGTCGTCCCCGAGGACGACAAGCAGCTGATGACCCGCTCCGAGATGATCGCCCGGCTGGTGTTCGCGATGGGTGGCCGCACGGCGGAGGAGCTGGTCTTCCACGAGCCGACCACCGGCGCGTCCTCCGACATCGAGCAGGCGACCAAGATCGCCAAGGCGATGGTCATGGAGTACGGCATGAGCGCCCGCCTCGGCGCCGTGAAGTACGGCCAGGACCAGGGCGACCCGTTCCTGGGCCGGTCCGCGGGCCGTCAGGCGGACTACTCGCTCGAGGTCGCGCACGAGATCGACGAAGAGGTCCGCAAGCTCATCGAGACCGCGCACACCGAGGCGTGGGAGGTGCTCAACACCTACCGCGACGTGCTCGACGACCTGGTCCTGGAGCTGCTGGAGAAGGAGACGCTCAGCCGCAAGGACCTGGAGCGGATCTTCGCCACCGTCGAAAAGCGGCCGCACATCACCGTCTTCAACGAGTTCGGTGAGCGCACCCCGTCGGACAAGCCGCCGATCAAGACGCCCGGCGAGCTGGCGATGGAGCGCGGCGAGCCGTGGCCGCCGCCGGAGAAGAAGCCGGCGCCGCGCCAGGTGCCGACCCCGGTCGGAACCGCGCCGGGCGGCAGCGACCTGCCCGGTGGCCCGCCCTACAGCCAGCCGGAACCGCCGTCGAACCCGTACGCGCCCCCGTCGGGCGGGAACTACCCGCCGCCCAACGGCGGTGGCCGCCCGTACGGCCCGAACGGCACCGGTCAGTGGCCGCAGCCCTACAACGGCGGCAACCAGTCCGGCCCGCCGAACTACGGCGCGCCTCCGGGCTGGACCCCGGCGACCCAGCCGGGTGGTCAGACTCCGTGGCGCCCGAACCAGGGCGAGCAGCCGCGGCAGGGTGACTGGTTCGGTGGCTCCGAGGAGGGGCAGGGCCAGCACCGGCGGAACCCCGACGAGCAGGACGGTCAAGATCGACAGTGAGCTGACGCCCGAGGAGGGGCCGGTCTTCGATCAGGCGCGCGCCGAGAAAGCGGTGCGTGAGCTGCTGGAGGCCGTGGGCGAGAACCCGGACCGGGAGGGCCTTCGGGACACTCCGGCCCGGGTCGCCCGTGCCTACCGGGAGATGTTCGCCGGGCTGTACAGCGATCCGGCGTCGGTGCTGGAGCGCACGTTCGACGAGTCGCACGAAGAGCTCGTCCTGGTCACCGACATCCCGATGTACAGCACGTGCGAGCACCACCTGGTGCCCTTCCACGGCGTCGCGCACGTGGGTTACATCCCGAACAGCCACGGCAAGGTCACCGGCCTGTCGAAGCTGGCCCGGCTGGTCGACCTCTACGCGAAGCGCCCGCAGGTGCAGGAGCGGCTGACGTCGCAGATCGCCGACGCGCTGGTGCGGAAGCTGGAGCCGCGCGGGGTGATCGTCGTGGTCGAGGCCGAGCACCTGTGCATGTCGATGCGCGGCATCCGCAAGCCGGGCGCGCGCACCACGACGTCGGCCGTGCGCGGCATGCTGCAGACGTCGGCGACCTCCCGGGCGGAGGCGCTGGAGCTGATCAAGGGCCGTCGATGACCACCGGGGCGCCGGACCGCTGTCTGGTGATGGGCGTCCTGAACGTCACGCCGGATTCGTTCTCCGACGGCGGCCGGTACCTCGACCTGGATGCCGCGCTGGCGCACGCGCACGAGATGTGGGCGCGCGGCGCGGACATCATCGACGTCGGCGGCGAATCCACCCGGCCCGGTTCGTCCCGGGTGGACGCGGAGACCGAGACCGCTCGCGTGTTGCCCGTGGTGCGTGCGCTGGCGGCCGACGGCCTGCGGCTCTCGGTGGACACCACCCGCGCGGCCGTCGCGGAGTCGGCGCTGGACGCGGGCGCGGAGATCATCAACGACGTGTCGGGCGGCCTGGCCGACCCGGACATGGCGAAGGTGGCCGCGAGCAGCCAGGCGCCGTGGGTGCTGATGCACTGGCGCGGGCACAGCAAGGACATGAACGCGCTGGCCGAGTACGACGACGTGGTCGAGGACGTGCGGCGCGAGCTGCAGGCGCGGGTCGACGCGGCGCTGGCCGCCGGGGTCGCGCCGGAGAAGATCGTCGTCGACCCCGGGCTGGGGTTCGCCAAGCGCGCCGAGCACGACTGGGCGTTGCTGAACCGGCTGGAAGTCTTCCTGGACATGGGTTTCCCGGTGCTGGTGGGCGCTTCGCGCAAGCGGTTCCTGGGCAGCCTGCTGGCCGACTCCGGTGGTGCCCCGCGCCCGCCGGACGGCCGGGAGGACGCGACGGCGGCGGTGTCGGCGATCGCCGCGGTGAAGGGGGCGTGGGGCGTGCGGGTGCACAACGTGGGTTCGTCGCTGGACGCGGTCGCGGTCGCCGCGGCGTGGAGGCGCGGGCGTGCCTGACCGGATCACGCTCACCGGGCTGCGCGTGTTCGGGCGGCACGGGGTGTTCGAGCACGAGAAGCGGGACGGGCAGGAGTTCGTCGTCGACATCGTGGCGTGGCTGGACCTCGCGCCCGCCGCCGCTTCGGACGATCTGACGCAAACCCTGCACTACGGCGAGCTGGCGCAGCTGGCGGCGGACATCGTCGGCGGTGAGCCGTACGACCTGATCGAGAGCGTGGCGGGCCGGATCGCGGACGAGGTGCTGAAGGACTCGCGCTTGTCGGCGGTCGAGGTGACGGTGCACAAGCCGTCCGCGCCGATTCCCTTGAACTTCGCGGACGTGGCGGTGACCGTGCACCGGGAGCGCGCGTGAAGGCGGTCCTGTCGCTGGGTTCGAACCTGGGCGACCGGCTGGCGTACCTGAAGTCGGTGATCGATTTCTTCGGGCCGGCGGTGGTCGCGGTGTCCAGTGTGTACGAAACGAAACCGTGGGGCGTCGAGGACCAGCCGGACTTTCTCAATGCGGTGTGCATTGTGGACGATCCAGAGCGGGACGAGTGGTCGTGGCTGCGGGCGGGCCAGGAGCTGGAACGCCGGGCAGGCCGGGTGCGGGAACTGCGGTGGGGGCCGCGCACGCTGGACGTCGACGTGGTCACGGTGGACGGGGTGCGCTCGGACGACCCGGAGCTGCTGCTGCCGCACCCAGGGACGCCCGAGCGCGCGAGCGTGCTGATCCCGTGGCTGGAAATCGACCCGGCCGCGGTACTACCCGGCCACGGCCCGGTCCGCGACCTGCTGGCGGCCCGCCCCGACTCCGACCGCCAGTCAGTGCGCCTGCTGCAGCCCTTCCCGCGCCAGCAGCGGTGCCCTTGATCTTTGAACAAAACCGAAGCTGGGTGGTCATCCCGTCGCCTGACACGCAACGATCACCTTGAGCCAGGGCCGCAAGCCAGGCCGCCAACCGGCAGCCGAACATGCCAACCTTGCGGCCCTGGCTCAAGGTGATATGCAC
>NZ_JBEXTZ010000021.1:0-97108 GCF_040614195.1 Amycolatopsis sp. NPDC006125 | reverse complement strand
GCCGCTCCCCCCGCGCCCCCCGCCGCGGTCTGCGGCAGCCCGGCGCTGGCCGGGCCGGCTTCGCCACCGCCCGGCGCGGTGGTCGTCCCGGCAGGCAGCAACGCGGGCTTCGACTTCAGCACGCCGGGCGCGACGTACTGGTTCGCGCCCGGGGTCCACACGCTCGCGCCCGGCGAGTACTCGCAGATCAGCCCCGGCGCGGGCGCGACGCTGCTCGGCGGGCCCGGCGCGGTGCTGGACGGCAACCGCGACAACCGGTACGCCATCACCGGCCGCGCCACCGGCGTCACGATCCGGCACCTGACGATCCGCAACTTCGTCGCGCCCCGCGACGAGGGCGTGGTGAACCACGACTCCGGCGACGGCTGGACCGTCGAGCACAACACCCTGACCCGCAACCGCGGCGCGGCGCTGATGGCGGGCGCGCGCAACCGCATCGCCGGGAACTGCCTGGCGGACAACGGCCAGTACGGCCTGAACGCCTACCAGTCCGGCAACCGCATCACCGATCTCGTCGTCGAGGGCAACGAGTTCACCGGCAACAACACCGAGGACTGGGAGGCGCAGCTGCCCGGCTGCGGCTGCACCGGCGCGATGAAGTTCTGGGCGGTCAACGGCGCCGACGTGCGCGACAACTGGATCCACGGCAACCACGGCACCGCCGTGTGGGCCGACACGAACAACAACGACTTCCTCATCGAGGGCAACCTCATCGAGGACAACGACGGCACCGGCATCTTCTACGAGATCTCCTACAACGCGGTGATCCGCGGCAACACGTTGCGGGACAACGCGTGGCGAACCGGCCGCGAGTTCGCCGGCGAGCGCGACCCGTTCCCGACCGGCGCGATCTACCTGTCCGAGACCGACGGCGACGCCCGGATCCCGGCCCGCACCGCGAAGATCGAGGTCACCGGGAACCTGCTGGAGAACAACTGGGGCGGCGTCGTGGCCTGGGCCAACGCGGACCGGTTCTGCAACTCGTCCGCGTCGACCACCGCCGACTGCACGTTGATCGTCGGCCCGGAGAACACCTCGGCCTGCTCGCCGCCCGCGATCGCCCGCGAGCCGCTGTACACCGACTGCCGCTGGTGGACCTCGGACCTGGAGATCCACGGCAACACCTTCCGGTTCGACCCGGCCGCGGTCGACGGCGGATGCCCGGTCGAGTTCTGCGGGCGGATGGCGCTGCTGTCCAACTACGGCAGCTCACCGGAGTGGTCGCCGTACCAGGGCGACGTGATCCAGCGGCACATCGTGTTCGCGGCGGGCAACCGCTGGCACGACAACACCTACACCGGGCCGTGGCGGTTCACGGTCCCGGACATGAGCACGACGGTGCCGGTCCCGCAGTGGACCGGGGCGCCGTACCACCAGGACGCGGGCAGCACGTTCGGATGAGCGGAGGGCGGATGGGACGCAGGTTGTGCGCGGAGAGCGAGTACCCGGCGGCGCTGCTCGCCGTGGCGGGGTACCGCCTGCCGGGGAGTGACCGGGCGTTCCCGGCGGAACCGGTGGCCACCGAGGAGTGGCCGAGGCTGCTCGCGGCGGCGCGGAAGCACCGGATGACCGGGCTGCTGACCGCGGCGATCACCGCGGGCGCGTTCCCGGCCACCGGCGAGCAGGCACGCGAGGTGAAGTCCGCGCACGCCACCAACCAGATGCGCGTGCTGGTGCTGGAGCACGAGCTGCTGCGGATCCTGGACCTGCTCGACGGGGCGGGCATCGAGGCGCGGGTGCTCAAGGGCACGGCGGTGGCGCACCTGGACTACCCCGATCCGGCGCTGCGGTCCTTCAACGACCTGGACGTGATGGTGCGCGCGGCGGACATCGACCGGACCGTCGCTGTGCTGGGGACGGCCGGGTTCCGGCGCACGCTCGCCGAGCCGCGGCCGGGGTTCGACCGGCGATTCGACAAGGGCATGACGTTGCGCCCGCCCGCCGGGTACGAGCTGGACCTGCACCGCACCTTCGTCCTCGGGCCGTGGGGGCGGCGGGTCGACCTGGACGCGGTGTGGGACACCGGGCAGGAGTTCGCCATCGGCGGCCGAGCGGTGCGGGCGCTGTCGCCGCCGAACCGGTTCCTGCACGCCTGCTACCACGCGGCCCTCGGCGACTGGCCGCTGCGGCTCGGGTCGCTGCGGGACGTGGCGGAGATGCTGCGGGTGGTGGATCCGGGGCCGGTGCTGGCGCTGGCCGGGTCGTGGGGCGCGGAGGCCGTGGTCGCCGCCGCGGTGGCCGACACGGTGCGCCTGCTGGGAATCAAGGTTCCCGGCCCGCTGGCGCGCTGGGCGGTGGCCTACGTGCCGTCGCCGCGGGACGAGTCGTGGCTGGGGTTGCACACGACGCCGGACAAGACGTTCGCGGCGCAGGCCGTGGCCACCCTGCGGGTCCTGCCTTGGCGCGACAAGCCGGCCTACCTGCGCGCGCTGGTCTTCCCGGACGCGGACTACACGGCGGACCGGCACCGGAACCCGTTGAGCCGCTTCACCTACGCGCTGCGCGAGGTGCGGAAGGGCTCGCCGACCGGGACGCGCTGAGGGTCAGCGCCGCAGCCGGGCGACCAGCAGGTTCGAGTCGTCGCCCACCAGGTTGGCGCCGTTGGTCACGTAGACCCGGCTCCCCCGCACGACGACCGCCGTGGTGCCCTGCATGCCGTCCCCGGCGTCGAGGAGGGTCTCCGCGGCGCCGTCCGGAGCCACCCGCACGAGCTTGCTGTCCTGGTTGATCGCCGCGAGGATCTCGTCGCCGCGGCCGGTGAAGTCGAAGTCGTCGATGCCCGCGAGCCCGGTGGCCCGGACCTCGGCGGGGCCGCCGGTCAGCGGGATGCGGACGATCGTGCCCCGGTCGGAGTTGCTCGCCCACACGGCGCCGTCGTGGACCTTCAGGCCGTTCGCGCCGAAGAAGCCGTGGGGCGCCAGAGCCGGGTCGGCCGACCACACGGAGGCCGCGCCACCACGCAGCGGGGCCTGCCAGATGCGCCCGCCCGCGGAATCGGTCACCAGGAAGCGGTCGCCGTCGATGACCAGGGCGTTCGGCATGGTGTCGGCGGGCAGCGGCACGACGAGCCGTGGCGTCCCGGCGCGAATCTGCCAGATCCCGGTCAGCCCGCCCTGTCCGGCGGAGTAGAGGAAGTACACGTCGCCGCGGTCCGAGCGGGCCACCCCGGTGACCACGGGGGTCCCGACGACCGGCGTGGTGCCGCCGCCGTTCGGCGGGAGCGGCATCGTGACGAGCACCCGGACGGTCCCGTCCGGCGCGACCCGCACCACCTGGCGGGCGGGGATCATGCCGACGACCGCACCGCCGCCGGGTTCCGGGGCGATGCTCTCGGCGGCCTGCCCCGCGGCCCGGTCGAAGTGGGCGAGGACGCGAACGTCGGCCAGGCGGGTGCCGGCGTCCGCGGTGGCCGGGACACCCGCGGCGAGCAGGGCGGCGGCGAAGAGGGCGGTGATCCGGTGGGGCGTCATGCTTCTCCTCCGGTGGTGAAGGTCTCCTGGCCGAGCACGGCCAGCAGCTCCAGCTGGGAGACCGCGGCGCTGCCCGGCGCGGGTGAGTAGACGATCAAGCGCTGGTCCTGGCGGGCCGTGGCCAGCACGTCGAAGTCCAGCTCGACGAGCCCGATCACCGGGTGCCGGATGCGCTTGCGGTCGCTGCGGCGGACGGCGACGTCGTGCCGCGCCCAGAGCCCGGCGAACTCGGCGCTCTCCGCCCGGAGCGCCTCGATCAGTTCGCGTGCCGCCGGATCGTCCGGGCGGGCGGCCAGGGTGGCGCGCAGGTCCTCGACCTGCGCGTGGCTTTCGTGGTCGTGGTCCTCGACGGGGTGGCGCTCGCGCATCGCCGGGTCGGTGAACCACCGGTAGGTGCAGCTGCGGGCCAGGCCCCGGAAGCGGGTCTGCTCGCCGAGCAGCGCGTCCGCCATGGCGTTCTGGGCGAGCACGACGTTCAGGTCGGTGGCGATCAGCGCGGGGAGGCCGGTGAGCCCGTCCAGGAGCCGGAGGAGGCCGCGGCTGACGTGCTCGTCACCGCCGGTGCGCGGCGGGGCCTGGTGGCCGGCGAGCCGGAAGAGGTGGTCGCGTTCGTCGACGGTCAGCCGCAGGGCGCGCGTCAGCGCGGTGAGCACGGAGACTGATGGTCGCGGGCCGCGGCCCTGCTCCAGGCGGGCGTAGTAGTCCGGCGACATGCCGGCGAGCTGGGCGACCTCGAAGCGGCGGAGCCCCGGCGTCCGGCGCCGCCCGCCGGCGGGCACCCCGACGTCCCCAGGCTGGAGCACCGCCCGGCGACGCCGGAGGAAGTCCGCGAGTTCGTTCCGTTCCACGTCCCCAGCATGATCCGCGTGGGGTGGGGACAACCAGGACTTGCGGATACCACCCAACGGGCGGTGGCCAGCCGCGCCCGCTGCGGCGGCGACACGATCCGCGGCCTAGTGCCGACAACCAGGAACCGCCGGACTCCTACCGAGCGGTGGCCAGGCAGGCCCGCTGCAGCACCGTCCCGCCAAGCCGCGCCGCGCCGCCCCCGCGCAGCAACCCACCGCCGAACCACCTACCGGACCGCCGCCAGCCAACCCTGCCGCCCCACCGTCCCGCCAAGCCGCGCCGCCCCGCACAACAACCCACCGGCACCACCTACCGGACCGCCGCCAGCCAACCCTGCCGCCCCACCGTCCCACCAAACCGCGCCGCCCCGCACAACAACCCACCGGCACCACCTACCGAGCCGCCGCGAGCCAGGCCTGCTGCAGCACCGTCATCGACGCCGCGTGCGGCTTCGCCGACAGCCATCCGTCCCGCAGCGCCTGCGCGTCCACCAAGTCGTGGTCCACCCCGCGGCCGGTCCACTCCCGGGCGAACGCCCTCGTCCGTTCCGTGAACACCGCGCCGGTGAAGGTCGCCTTCGTCGTGCGTTCCAGGACCTCCCGGGGCAGCAGGTCGCCGAACACGTCGCGCATCGTGGCCGTCCTCCCGCTCCACCCCCAGAACCCGGCGGCCCGCGCGATCGCCGCCACGAAGTCCGGCTCCGCGAACGTCTGCACGTACCGGCAGTCCAGTTCGGACCCCAGCGCGCGCACGCTCTGGTAGCCCAGCCGCGCGCACCGCCGCGTCGTGAACTGCCAAGCGTGGCGGCCGGCGTGCAGCTCGTACGCCGCCGCGTCCGCCGCGTCCCGTTCGGCGAGCAACTCGGCCGCGGCAGGCCGCAGCCACGGCCGCTGGTGCCGGTTGCGCAGCGCCGCCCGCCGCCGCACCCGCGCCGGGGCCAGCGCGCGCACCGCGTCCGGGAACACGCTCGCCCGCACCCGGCCCCGCGCCTTGAGCACCTTCGTCAACGGCGTGATCCGCTTCAGCCCGAACACCTCGTCGCCGCCCTCGCCGGTCAGCAGCACCCCGCCGCGGGCCGCGTCCATCATCCGCCAGGTCGGCGCGAAGTTCGGCGGCCACACCAGCCCGTGCCGCCGCAGCACCGCGGTCGCGATGGGCCCGACCGGGTCGTGCTCGTCGTCCACGGTCAGCACGATCCGTTCGGTGACCCCGAGGTGCGTGAGCACGGCGTCCTGCCACGCGGTCTCGTCCGACTCCGGCGCGGCCGGATAACGCAACGTGATCGGCACCGGCAGCGGCAGCCCTTCGCGCCGCGCCAGCGCCACCGCCGCGGCCAGCAGCGCGGAGGAGTCCCGGCCGCCGGAGAAGGCGACCAGGCACGGCGTGCGGCTCAGGTGGCCGAGCAGGATCCGGTCCAGCACCCGCCGCGGCTCGCCGGGATCGCCCAGCGGCAGCGGGAGGAGGTCGTACCCGTTGATCCAGCCACCCGCGATCTCCAGTCGGTCCATTGTATACAGCGCCACCGGGTGCTCACTTCCGGACAGTCGGCGGACGGGGACAGGTGGTCACGGGACCGGCGGGCGACCGCCGGCCCCGTGACCGGGCAACGCATCACGAGTAGGCGTCGTTGTCGCCGAGAATCGGGATCGCCCACGTGAGGTTGTCCGGCGAAGAACCAAACAGGTTCGCCTGTGTCAAGTCCGTCACCGAACCCAACAGGGTGATTTCCGGAGTGGTGTAGGGCTCGCGCATGTGTTCACCTCCCCCCGCCACTGGCAGGAACGGGAAAACCGGGGTCACGAAAACGTCAGATCTCCGAAGAGGGTGCCCGCGGCGAAATCGGCGTCGAGCCGGCTTCCCGACGACTGACCGAGCGTGAGCTCGGACAACGAGCCGATGTCCTCGATGCCGGGGGCGGCGTACTCTTTCTTCATGTCACTCCTTTCCGTTAATCGTCGACGTGACAGAGCCCAAGGACCTCGACCGGGATTCGCCTGAATGCGGCAGACCGTTACAACCACTCGCCGAATGTGCTGGTGACGTTGTCCAACCGGTACCCGGACAATTCCTGGAATACGTTTTCCCGGCGGTACGATTCGACGGTGGGGATCACACGCATCGCGCGGGCTTCGGCGGCCACGCCACGGCTGATCGCGGCCGCCGCGCGCGAGGTCGCGGCGGCCGACCGGTTCGGCACCGTGACGGCGGCGGTCTACCAGATCATCGGCGCCGTCGGTGCGCTCGGCGTGGTCGCGGCGAGCAAACTGACCTTCGACGCGTTGCTGCAACCGGAGCGCGCGCGCTTCGGCCTCACCGTTTCGTTGCTGACGCTGGCGTTGATGACGGCGCTGACCGGTTCGGTCGGCGCCCTGCAGACCCAGCAGCACCGGCTGCTCGGCGAGCGCGTGTCGCAGCGGGTGTGGGACCGGGTGCTGGACACCACGGCGCGCGCGGACCTGGTGACCTACGAGTCCGCCGGCTTTGCCACGTCGCTGGAGCGCGTCCAGCAGAACGCGCTCACCCGCCCGTTCGCGGTGACCACCGCGCTGCTCGGCCTGACCGGCAGTCTGCTGGGCGTGGTCACGATGTCGGCGGTGCTGATCGGCGTCGAACCGCTGCTGGTGCCGATCCTGCTCGCCGCCGGGCTGCCCGCGGTGCTGCTCGCGCGGTGGGCCAGCCGCACCGAGTTCGCGTTCGCCCACCGGCTGACCCCGCTGTTCCGCCGCCGCAACTACCTGCGGCAGCTGCTCACCCAGCGCCCGTACGCGGCGGAGCTGCGTGCGTTCCACTCGACGAAGCCGCTGCGGGAGCGCCACCGCGAGCTGAACGCCGGTATCAACGTTCAGCTGCGGCAACAGGTCCGGCGGCGGCAGCTGATCGCCGGTCTCACCACGATCGGCGTCGCGCTGTCGCTGACGGCCGCGTTGCTGGCGATCATCGGCCTGGTGCGCAGCGGCCGGATCGACCTGCCCGCCGCGGGCGCCGCCGCGATCGCGGTGCGGTTGCTGAGCAGCCAGCTCGGCACGCTGTTCACCTCGATCGGCGGGCTGCTCGAATCGGCGCCGTTCCTGGCCGACCTGGAGCGGTTCGTCGCGTCCGCCCCGCCGTCGACCGCCGCCGGGCAGAAGCGGCCCCTGCGGCAGGGAGTCGTGTTGCGGGACATCAGCTTCCGCTACCCCGAGCAGGAGCGGCCCGCGGTCGACGCGGTGGACATCGAGATCGGCGCGGGCGAGGTGGTCGCGCTGGTCGGCGAGAACGGGTCCGGCAAGACGACGCTGGCCAAGATCGTCGCCGGGCTGTACGACCCGGACCTCGGCACCCGCCGCTGGGACGGCGCGGACGCCCAGCCCGCCGACATCCGCGCCTCGGTCACGGTGATCTTCCAGGACTTCGTGCGGTACCAGATGACGCTGCGCGACAACATCACGATCAGCGACGGCGACCGGCCGGGCGACGAGGAGTCGGTGCACGACGCGGCCCGGCGCGCGGGTGTCCTCGGGGTGACGCGCGAGCTGCCGCACGGCCTGGACACGATGCTCGGCCGGGACCTGGACGAGGGTTTCGACCTGTCCGGCGGGCAGTGGCAGCGGGTGGCGCTGGCGCGGGCGCTCTACCGGGACACGTCGCTGGTGGTGCTGGACGAACCCGCCGCGGCGCTCGACCCGCGCGCGGAGCACGAGCTGTTCACCGACGTCCGCGCGATGCTGGGCGGACGCGCCGCGCTGCTGATCTCGCACCGCTTTTCCAGCACCCGCATGGCCGACCGGATCTACGTGCTGGACGCGGGCCGCGTGGTGGAGTGCGGCACGCACGACGAGCTGATGGCACGCGCCGGCCAGTACGCCGAGCTGTACCGGCTCCAGTCAGCTGCTTACCGCTGACAGCAGGTCCGTGAGCACCTCGTCGCGGAACGGCGGTCCCCACGGCACGGTCGCCTCGAACACCGGGACCTGCGCGACCAGGTCGGCCAGCCCCTGGAACGCGAAGTCCATCACGGCCGGATCGCGCCAGCCGAGCACGCGCGGGAACTGGCTCATCCGCAGGAACGCCCGCGTCCCGGTGAGCCGCTCGACGGAAACGTCCACAGCGGACCGGCTCGGCCGCGGGATCACGCACGCCGCCAGCGGCAACGCGTCCGCGGTCACCGGCGACCGCAGGGCCAGCCGCCCGTCCGCGGTCGGCCGCACGTCCGCCGCGGCCGCTCCGTCCGCGAGGCCCCGCGCCGCCATGCGCAGCCGGTTCTCCGTGCTCCCCGGGTGCACGAGCCCGCCGGGGTCCACCCGCAGCACGTCGTCGGCCACCAGATCGCACCCGTGCCCGCACAGGGCCGCGGCCAGCGTGGACTTCCCCATCCCGGACGCGCCCACGAACGCCAGGGCCCGCCCGTCCACGCGCACCGCGCTCGCGTGCAGCACGAGGTGCGAGTTCAGCGTCAGGTGCACGGCCAGCAGCGCGCCCGTCGCGAGCACGGTCAGCAACCCGTGGTCGGCCGCCGGGTCCAGGTGGTAGGTCACCTCACGCAGCAACGGATCGCCGGCGAACTCGCACAGTCCCGGATACCGCAGCACCGTCCGGTCGCCGTCCGTGGCGAGCGTGTAGAACACCCGCCCGTCCGGTTTCGCCAGCTCGGCCAGACACCGCCCGGGCAGCTCCGCGCGTGGCACCTCCCGGTCGGCGCCCCGCCGCAGCACCAGGTCCGGCTCGCCGCCGTCCCCGGCGGGCAGCGCCAGCTCGACGTCGCTCCACACGGTCAGCCCGTGCGCCCGGTACGTGAAGTCCATCGTGGTCACCCCGCCGATCCGAGTACCGCGTACCGACCCGCCGTGGGGTCGAGCGCCTTGCCGTCGATCTCCAGCCAGGAGTGCGCGGAGAACCGGCCGTCCGCCTCGCGCCGCACGCCGATCCGCAGCACCGGCTCCAGTGCCCGCAACCGGTGGCCGATCAGCAGGCACTGCCGCAGGCAGGTGTCCCCGGCGGGCCACCGCGACACCACGAAGTACGAGGCCCGGATCGGCGCGCGCGACCACCGCGGCAGCACGGGCGACTCGTCTGCGGGCGGCGCGGCGCTGGTCAGGTCGCACCGCACACCGAGGCGACGGCAGGTCTCCCGCAGGTCGGCGCGCCGCAGGCTGAGCTCGATCCGCACCATCGGCGGGAGCGCCCGCAGCACCTCCCACGCCAGCCGCCGCCTCCTCATGTCGCCAGCCAGGCCTGTTGCAGCAGCATCGCCGTGGACGCGGGCGGCTCGTCGGCGAGCCACGCGGCCCGCAGCGCGTCCGGGTCGACCAGCGAGCCGTCGACGCCGCTGCCGTCCCAGTTCCGCGCGAACTCCCGCGACCGCGGCCCGAACCGGGACGCGTTGAACCGCGCCTTGTCCCGCCGCTGGAGAACCGCCTCCGGCAGCAGCCCGTCCGCGACCAGCCGGGTGCCCGCAGCGCGGGTCATCGGCCGCCCGGCCGCGTAGGACGCCACGAACGACGGGTCGGCGAACGGCTCGACCAGCTCGCAGTCGTACTCCGCCGCGGCGTCGGCCCGCGTCCGGAAACCCACCGCGTAGGCCCGGGTCGCCAGGGCGGTCCGCACGCTGGTCTCCCACCGCAACGGGCGGTCCGCGGCCTCGCGCCAGACCACGCGCCGCAGGTCCGGCCGCAGCCACGGCATCGGGACGGAGCGGCGGGCCACCTCGCGGCGGGCGAACCCGGGCGCCGCGCACACCGCGAACCGCGCCCAGTCCGCCCCGGTCATCCCGCGGCCGCGACGGCGCGCCACCGCGCGCAGGGTCCCGAGCCGGTGCCCGCCGAGCACCTCGTCCCCGGCGTTGCCGGTCACCAGGCTGCCGCCGGGCGCGTGCGACGCGAGCAGCACCGTGTTGCCCAGCGCGGCCGGGTAGACCGGGCCGCGGGCACGCAGCACCGGCTGCACGAGCGGCCCGATCAGGTCCAGCTCGTCGCCGATGTCGCGGCGCACCCAGCTTTCGACGCCGACGTGCCGGATCACCGACTCCTGCCAGGCCGACTCGTCCGCGGCCGGGTCGCCAGGGTAGCGGAAGGTGAGCGCGATCGGCGGCGCGAGCCCTTCGCGCGCGGCGAGGTCCGCGGCGACCGCCAGCAGCACCGAGGAGTCCCGCCCACCGGAGAAGGCGATGACGCACGGCTCACGCAGCAACGCGGGGCGCAACGCCTTCCGCAGCGCGAGCACCGGGTCCATCGGCGAGCCGAGCGGGAACGGCGCGGATCCGAGCGGGCGTCCCACCGCGACGTCCATTGTGGACAGTCGCGGCGGCGCCTCAGTGGAGGAGCTCGGCATCGCGGAGCCGGCCGAGGAACGCCTCGATGTCGCGGCGCGCGGTGTCCGCGTCGATGTCGTACTCGCTGGTGATCGCGCCGACCAGGTCGTCGAGCGAGCGGTCCTCGGCGAGCAGTTCGAACAGTCGCGTGCCGACACCGGTGATGGTGAAGTACTTCGAGGTCGACAGGCTGAGCACGATCGTCTCGTCACCGATGGTGCGAGCCGAGATGTCGGATGCCCGTACGCGCATGGCGGCCCTCCCGGAACTGGCGGCTTCACCTGCCAGTCGCCGATGATCATTCCCCCGTTACGGCGAAACGAACCCCGCCGCGGGACCGACTCCCAACGGTGACCACCGCCGTGCTGCCGACGCGAACCGCCCTGCCCGACGCCGTGCGGCGCCCGCTGCTGGTGCTCGCGATCCCGGCCGCGGTGGCCGTCGCGGTGCTGGCCGTCCGCGTCGCGGGCGCCGGCTCGGCGAGCGCTCTCGACCGCTGGATCCTGGAGGCCTCGGGCGGCGCGATCCCGTACCCGTCGGCGGAGCGGGTGACCGCCAAGGGCCTGGACTTCGCGGGCGAACCGGTGGGCGCGGGCCTGCTGGTGGCCGCGCTGGTCACGCTGTGCCTGGTGCTCGGGCACCGGCGCACCGCGCTGCTCGCCGTGCTCGGGCCCGGTCTGTCGGTGGCCGTGACGACGCTGCTGAAACCCGTGGTGGGGCGGACGATCAACGGCCCGCACCTGTCGTTCCCCAGCGGGCACACCGCGGTGGTGACGGCGATGGTCCTGGTGTTCGCGTTCGTCCTGGCCGACCGGCTGCGGCTGCGCCCGCCCGCGGCCACGGCGGTGGTGCTCTACGCCGCGGTCACCGCGGGCGCCGCCGAGGCCTGGGCGCAGTTCGGCATGGTCGTGCACTACCCGACGGACACGCTCGGCGGCTTCTGCGTCGCGCTCGTCGTCGTGCCCGTGACGGCGTGGCTCCTCGACCGCGTCAGGCGTAGGGCCGGAACACCGGCTTGACCGACCGCCCGCCGATCCACGGCGTCGGGTCCTCGACGTCCAGCGCCTTCCGGTAGACGGCGCAGGCCTGCGCCACCACGTCCACCGTCCGGTCGATGTCGGCCTCGGTCAGCGCGCTGCTCACCACGAACGACGGCCCGAGCACGCCACCGGCGACCAGCTGGCGCAGGAACAGCGTCCGGTACGGCTGGGACGGCCGCAGCTGCTCGTCGAGCGTGCCGAACACCAGGTTGCTCGCCCGGCCGCGCACCACGACGTGCTCGCCGACGCCCATCGCCGCCGCCACGTCCCGGACGCCGGACGCGAGCCGCTCGCCGAGTGCGTGCAGCCGGGCCGAGATGCCCTCCTCGACGTAGGTGTCCATCACGGCCATCGCGGCGGCCAGCGAGTGCGTCTCCGCGCCGTGCGTGGTGGACAGCAGGAACACCCGCTCGCGTGAGTGCCGCAGCCCGCCCAGCTCCATCAGCTCCCGCTTGCCGGCCAGCGCGGACACCGCGAACCCGTTGCCCAGCGCCTTGCCGAACGTGGACAGGTCCGGCGTCACCCCGTAGTAGCCCTGCGCGCCCGCCTCCGACCAGCGGAAACCGGTGATCATCTCGTCGAAGACCAGCACCACGCCGTACCGGTCGGCCAGCGCGCGCATCCCCTCCAGGTACCCCGGCTGCGGCTCGACCCCGGTCGCGGCCTCCATGATCAGGCAGGCGACGTCGTGGTTGCGCAGGATCTCCTCGGTCGCGGCCAGGTCGCCGTACGGGAAGCGCACGGTCAGCCCGGTGATCTGCGGCGGGATCCCGGCCGGCATGCCGGTGGTGCCGATGAACCAGTCGTCGGTGGAGAAGAACGGGTGGTCGGCGCAGATCGCGACCACCGGGCGCCCGGTCGCCGCGCGCGCCAGCCGCACCGCCGCGGTGGTGACGTCCGAGCCGTTCTTGGCGAACTTGACCATCTCCGCGGTCGGCACGGTCGCCAGGAACTTCTCCGCCGCGGACAGCTCGACGACGGACGGCCGCACGAAGTTGCTGCCGCGGTCCAGCTCGCGCCGCACGGCCTCGACCACCCGCGGGTGGGCGTGCCCGAGGCTCACCGAGCGCAGGCCGGAGCCGTACTCGATGTAGGAGTTGCCGTCGATGTCCCACACGTGCGCGCCGCGGCCGTGCGAGATCACCGGCGCCAGCCCTTCGGGGTACTGGTCCTCCCCCTTGGCGTAGGTGTGCGCGCCGCCGGGGACGAGCTGGTGCAGGCGCTCGTTGACCTCGGTGGAGCGGGGCAGGATCTGCGCGTCCATGACTGTCACCTCAGGGTTCTCAGGACTTCGGCGAGCGAGGGCGCGCTTCGGTCGCGGTCGGAGGTCAGGGTCACCGGCAGCGGCCACGGGATGGCCAGGTCGGGGTCGTCGAAGGCGATGGTGACGTCCTCGGACGGGTCGTGCGGCCGGTCGATGCGGTAGGAGACGTCGGCGGGTTCGGTGAGCGCCTGGAAGCCGTGCGCGCAGCCGGCCGGCACGTACACGGTGACCTGGGTGTCGCCGGAGAGCCGGAAGTACTCGGTGTTGCGGAAGGTCGGCGAGTCCGGCCGCAGGTCGACCACGACGTCGAACACCTCGCCGTAGGAGCAGCGGACCAGTTTGGACTCGCCGGCGCCGGAGCGCAGGTGCATGCCGCGGATCACGCCCTTGACCGACCGGGACAGGCTGTCCTGCGCGAAGCCGTCCGGGTCGATGCCGACGGACGCGACGACCTCGCGGTCGAACGTGCGCGAGAAGAACCCGCGCGCGTCCACGTGCGGTGTCGGTTCGAACAACCAGGCCCCGGCGATGCCGGCTACCGGAACGGCCTTCACGTCCGGCTCCCTTCGACGACGGATTCGGACATGATGGCGAACTGGCGCTCCAGCCGCTCGCTCATCACACGATTGCGTTCCTTGAGGATCGCGGTCAGCTCCTCGCGCCGGTCCTCCAGTTCGCGGAACTGCGCCACGAGCCGGTCGAAGTCGGGCTCCCGCGCGGACTGGCAGAACTCGCCCAGGCCCATCGCCGACATGAGCACGTCGTTCTTGCGCGCGTAGCCCAGCGAGAGCGTCGGCTTCGCGGTCTTCAGCGCGCACAACACGTTGTGGTAGCGGGTGGCGACGACGACGTCGACCTCGGCCATCTGACGCATGAGGTCCTGCAGCGAGGTCAGCGGCTCGGCGGCGATGTCCGCGCCCGGCGCGGCGGCGATGACCTCCGCGAGCACCTCGTCGTCGGCGACGTCGCCGGTGAACAACCGGATCGGACGGCCCTCGTCGGCCAGCAGCCGCACGAACCGCTTCACGGTGTCCAGGTAGGCGCGGTTGATCTCGTCCGCGCGGGCCCGGTCGTCGTTGCCGCCGCGGAAGGCCATCACCCCGACACCGACGACGCCGGTCGAGGGCCGCGGCTCCGGATCGGCCAGCCCGAACGCGAGGTCGGGGAAGACGGCGTCCGAACTCACGTCGACGCCCATGCGCGCCATGGCCTGGCGGGAGTGCTCGTCCCGGTAAGAGCGGTAGTGCGCCAGCCGCGCGGCGCGCGTGATGACCCACCGGGTGGCGCGTTTGCGCACCACGTCGGCGCCGACGCTGACGAGCGCGACCCGGGTCCCGGTGAGCCGCGCGGTGACGCCGAGCCAGAACAGCGAGTACGGCAGCGCCCACGGCCGCAGCGGCAGCGTGGCCTCCAGCACGCCCATTCCGGGCACGATCACCACGTCGTAGTTCCGCACCCAGGCCCAGGTCCGGAACGGGTCCAGCAGCTTGCCGAGCACCTTCAGCCCCGCGGCCGGCAGCCCGGTCGCGTCACCCGCGTGCGGCTCGTACCACTGCAGGTGCGTCGCCGGCGCGCCGTACCGCGCGGTGAGCTGCTCGGGGCCCATCGCCAGGAAGCCCAGCTCGGCGTCCGGATATCGCTCTCGCACGTAACTCAATACGGCGTCGAGCGATCCGTCGTTGCCCAGGTTGCCCGAACCGAGGATGCCGAAGAACCCGATGCGCGTCACGAAAGCAGACCTGCCTTCCGCAGCGGCTTGCCGCCGAGCCACTCGCCGAGGACGCCGTAGCAGCGCATCCGCTCGCTCGACGACAACGGCGCGCGGCGGATCGCGGTGACGTACCCGGCCAGGTACTCGGCGAACAGCCGCGCCTTCGACTGCCCCGTCCGGCGCGGGTCCAGGTTCGCGCACACCTTCTGCACCGAGCCCAGGTTGTCGCCGCGGCCGGGGTGCTCGCGGCGGAAGAACATGACCTCCGGGACCTGCACGAACGTGCCGTGCAGGGCGAGCTCGCCGACCAGCTTCCGTCCGGCGTTGTGGTAGCTGTCGTGCGGCGCGATCCGCCGCATCACCGAGGTGCGGATCACGCCGTAGAAGTCGTCGCCGCCCTCGGTGAACATCAGGCTGCGGAACCGGACCGCCGCGTCCGGCGAATCGGTGTCCAGGCCGTAGTCGTAGTTCTCGATGACCTCGCCCCGCTCGTCCACGATCGCCATGTACGAGTGCGCGAGCACCGCTTCCGGGTGCCGGTCGAGCGCCTGGACGCACTTCGCCAGCAGCTCCGGCGCGAACAGGTCGTCGTGCGCCGCCCACTTGACGAACTCACCCCGCGCGGCCTGCACCACGAAGTTGTGGTTGGGCGCGGCGCCGATGTTGCGCGGCTGCCGCAGGTAGCGGATCCGCTCGTCCTTCGCGGCGTACTTCTCGCAGATCTCCTGGGTGCCGTCGGTGGAGGCGTTGTCGGAGATGATCAGCTCGAAGTCGGTGAAGGTCTGGGCGAGCAGGTTGTCGATGGCTTCGGCGACGTAGTTCTCCCCGTTGTAGACGGGCAGGCCGACGCTCAGCCTCGGTGCGGTCGTCATGGGGTCCTCGCTTCCTCGGGAACGTGCTCGCGGACGGCGACGTGCAACTGGCTCCACCACACGAACGCGCCGGCGAAGGTGGCGCACGCGACGCCCCAGCCGGACCCGACGGCGCCGCCGATCGCCGCGCCGGACAGGCCGCCGATCACGTAGAGCGCGGACGCGACGAGCTGGCACCGCATGCTGCGCTTGGCCGCGCCGAGCGCCCGCAGGCCGGTCGCGGCGCCGCCGATGAAGCTCGCGTTGAAGACGGACAGGGTGGCCGGAATGATCAGCGCCTCGGCGGTGTGCCAGACGTCGCCGAGCACGAGCTCGCCGAGCCGGTCGTTCAGCACGAGCAGCAGCGCGCCGCCCCACAGCAGCGCGCCGAGCGCCTGGCTCCCGCCGAGGAGCAGGGCGAACGTCGGCAGCCGCCGCACGTTGCGGCGCACCACCCTGGCGGCCTCGGGCACCGCGACGAACGCCAGTCCCATCAGGACCGCGACGAACGGCCCGAGCAGCAGCTCCCCGCCGCGCACGGTGCCGACCGCCGCCACCCCGGCGATCGCGCCGAGGCCGTACATGCGGATCTGCGAGCCACCGCTGTTGCTGACGTTCTCCACCAGGTAGCGCGGGCCGAGGTCACGCTGGTCGTGCAGCCACGACCGGACCCCGTCGAGGCTCGGCCGCAAACCCGTCTGCAGGTAACCGTAGCCTGCGGCGACCGCGGCCGCGCCGCCCCAGGCCAGCAGGAACGCGACGACGCTGCCGTGCAGGTCGGCCAGCACCATCGCGGGGATCATCGCGACGCCCCACAGCGCGTCGTTGACGAACGCCTTCCGCCCCTCGCCGGAGGCGAAGAACGCGAACCGCCAGCTGTCCTGCAGCAGCAGCGCGGGCAGGATGACGCCGAGCGCGACGAACGCGGGCCCGAGGCTCCCACCCACCACGATCCCGAACACCACGCTCAGCAGGCCGGCCAGCGCGCCCACGGCCAGCGCGGTCGCCGACGACCGGGCCACCGCTGCCCGCCACACGCCGGTGTCCACGCCGCTGAAGCGCACCATCAGCGGATCGGTCGCCAGGCCACGCGAGATGTTGATCAGCACGCCATAGGTGACCCAGGCGAGGCTGAAGATGCCGAACGCGGTGACGCCCAGCTCGCGCGCGACGTAGATGCCGACGGCGAAGTTCGTCAGGCTCGACACGGCCTGGTCGCCGAGGCCCCAGGACAGCCGCCCGGCCATCGCGCGCAGCCCGGAGGGCTTCGCGGCGGGTTTGCGGTGGCGGCCGGTGGTGGTCATGCGATCACCCCGCCACCAGGCCGGCGTCCCGCAGGGCGTCGGCGGCCGCGGCGACCGCGGCGAAGTCCAGGCCGGACCGGCGGGTGATGTCGAGCAGGTCGTGGTCGCCGTCGGAGAGGTTCAGCACCCACAGCATCGCCATCTGGGCCTGCTTGGCGTCGCTGCGGCCGCCGAGCGAGTCGTAGAGCCCGCGCTTGCCCAGCTGCGGCTCGCCGTACGGGCTCAGGTTCGTGTAGCGGCGGTTGCGGTCCAGCACGGCGAACGCCTCGCGCAGCACGGCGAGCGTGTCCTCCATCGCCACCGGTGACACGAAGTCCGGGTTGTCCGCCGAGGTGTGGTACTCGGGATAGCCGGCGTATGGGGTGCGAGTGAGGGAGCCGACGCCGAGGTCGAACCCCGGCGAGCAGAACTGCCGCTCGTCGTAGCCGTACGGCGAGAAGTCCAAGATCCGGTGTGGACGGTCGCGCAGCACGTGCGCCAGCACCCGGTCGATCTCCGCGTCCCCGCGCCGCGACCGCTTGTACGTCAGGTCGCCCCGGTCGCCCGCGCAGGCGAGCACGACCCCGTGCTTGACCCGGGCGACGTCGTTGCGCGCCAGCCAGGTGATCGCGCCGATCGTGCCCGGCATGAACAGGAACCGGTAGGTGTACCAGGGGTTCACCAGCGCCTTGGCTAGCGCGATCGCGACCGCCACGCCGGCCAGGTTGTCGTTGGCCAGCGACGGGTGGCAGATGTGGCAGGACACGATCACCTCGTCGGCGACCTGCCCCGGCACCACGTGCTCGCCGTAGCTGAGGTGCCCGTCGGCCAGCGTGGAGTCGATCCGGACCTCGTAGTCGCCCTCCGGCAGCGCGTCCAGCGTCTCCTGCGCGAGGCAGAAACCCCACGCCGGCGAGTAGTAGCTGGTGCGGTACGGGACCCAGGACGGGCGGTCCGGCAGGGTGTGCAGGTGCGGCCGCAGCTCCGCCAGGCTCATCGTCGCCGACACCGGCACGCTGTAGCCGACCACGTGCAGGTTCGACTCGGCGAAGTCGACCACGCGCTTGCCGTCGGCGTCGGCGATCCAGGCGTCCCGGATGTTCCACTCCTGCGGCACGGTCCAGTCGAAGACCTGCGTGCCTGTGGGCACCTCGTGCCGCTCCAGCGGGACGTGCTCCCCGATGACGTCCAGCGTGGCCCGGACGCCGTCGCCCGTGATGCTGCGGCAGAGCGGGTACAACCGCTCCACCAGCGCGTGCATCCAGGCCCCGTCACGCATCACACGAACCGCAGGGTGTCGTCGACCGCACCGGCCTCGCGGTGCTGCTTGAGCCGGGCGAGCCGGGTGAAGCTCTGCTCGAACGAGCGGTGGGTGAGCCCGTGCCGCTGGTAGGCCTCGACCAGCTCGACCGCGCCGTCCTTGACCGACCACTCGCAGGCGAAGCCGGGGATCGCGGCGCGGAACCGGGAGAAGTCGACCCGGTAGGAGCGCGGGTCGGCGCCGGCCTCGCCGGTGATCCGCAGCCGCGAGCCGGGCACGGCCTCGACGACCTGCTCGGCGATCTCCGCGACGGTCACGTTGTTCCGCTCGGTGCCGATGTTGAACGCCTTGTCGTGCACGGCTTCCCGGGGCGCGACGAGCGCGGCGGCGAAGGCCCGCGCGATGTCCTTCGCGTGCACCAGCGGCCGCCACGGCGTGCCGTCGGAGAGCACCAGCACCTCGCCGGACAGGCACGCGTGCCCGACCAGGTTGTTCAGCACGATGTCCGCGCGCAGCCGCGGAGAGAAGCCGAACGCGGTGGCGTTGCGCAGGTACACCGGGGAGAAGTCGTCGTCGGCCAGCTCGTGCAGGTCGTCCTCGACCAGCACCTTCGACTCCGCGTACGGCGTCACCGGCCGCAGCGGCGCGTCCTCGTTGACCAGATCCGCGCCGCCGGAGGCGCCGTACACCGAGCACGTCGACGCGTACAGGAAGCGGGACACCCCGGCGTCCTTGGCCAGCCGCGCCAGCCGGACGGCCGCCTTGTGGTTGATCTCGTAGGTCAGCTCGGGCGCGAGCGCGCCCAGCGGGTCGTTGGACAGCGCCGCCAGGTGGATCACGGCGTCCACACCGGACACCTGTTCCGGCGTCACGTCCCGCAGGTCCACCCGGTGCCCAGGCGGGTCCTGCGGCGCCGGGCCGAGCACGCACTCGTCGAACAGACCGGAGTCGAGCCCGGTCACCTCGTGGCCGGCGGCGGCGAGCACCGGCGCCATCACCGTGCCCAGATACCCCTTGTGCCCGGTCAGCAGCACACGCATGACTCAACCCTCCAGCCGGAGACACAGCTTCCTGACGTGGAAGGCCTCCGCGTACCGCGCCTGGCACTCGATCCCCCGAATGCGGGCCAGCCCGAGGAACGCCTCCCGGTCGTACCAAGGACGATGTCGCTGCGAGGCGTAGTGCTGTTGCAGCAATTCGACTTTTTTCTCGGCGAGTTCGTCCCGCAGCGGGACGTAGGCCGACGGCGTGGTCAGGTCGCCGTCCCACTTGACGATCTCGTAGCCGAGGGTGAGGTGACCGCGGAACGCGGTGGTCACGAGCTCGGCCAGGCCGCGGTGGTCCTGGTGCGCGTCGCCGGTGCGGGGCGCGAGGATCAGGTCCGGATCGGTGCGCGCCCGCAGCTCCTCGAGCGCGTTCTTGGCCTCGTCCCAGTGCGCGGGCAGCCGGCCGTCCGGCAGCTTCAGCACGGTGACGCCGAGATCCGCGCCGGGGCAGAACGCCGCGAGCGCGGCCCGTTCCTCGTCCTCGCGCTCGGTGCCGCCACCGGAGAGCACCAGGGCGTCCACCCGCAGTCCGGGGCGGCTCAGCGTGAGCAGCGTGCCGCCCGCGCCGATCGCGATGTCGTCGCAGTGGGCGCCGAGCACCACGATCCGCTCGAGCCGCTCCGGAACCAGTCCGATCACGCCGGCACTCGGTCCTTCTCCCACAGCGCCCACGGGCGCACCCCGCGCGTGTAGGCCTCGTCGAGCGCGTAGCGCTCCTTGACGGTGTCCGTCGGCTTCCAGAAGCCGCGGTAGGGGTAGGCCAGCAGGCGGCCGCGCTTGGCCAGTTCGGCGCACCCGTCGGCGACCAGGTCGCCGTTCTCCGGGATGTGGTCGAACACCTCCTGGCGCAGCACGAAGTACCCGCCGTTCTCCCACAGCGGCATCTCGCTCACCGCGGTGATCGAACCGACCAGGCCGCCCTCGTCCATCTCCACGCAGTGGAACGACGACTGCGGCGGCACGACCATCATCGACGCGCCCGCGTCGGACTTCGCGAACCGCTCGATCATCGACGGCAGCGGCGCGTCGGTGAGCACGTCGGCGTAGTTGGCGAGGAACATCTCGTCACCGTCGAGGTGCTTCCGCACGCGGCGCAGCCGTTCCCCGATCGGCGACTCGATCCCGGTCTGCACGAACGAGATCGTCCAGTCGGCGATGTCCGTGGACAGCAGTTCCGCCTTGCCGCCGCGCAGCACGAAGTCGTTGGACGTGGTCTCCTCGTAGTTGAGGAAGAAGTCCTTGATGTGGTGGGCGCCGTAGCCGAGGCACAGGATGAACTCGGTGTGCCCGAAGTGCGCGTAGTAGCGCATGACGTGCCAGATCAGGGGCCGGGGACCGACCATGGCCATGGGCTTGGGCACGTCGGAGGCGGTGCCGTTGCGCATCCGCATCCCGTACCCGCCGCAGAACAGGACGACCTTCACGTTGGGTTCACCTCGACGATTTCCAGGCGGGGGATGGGGAAGACGAGCTTGCCGCCCCACTCCCCGACGTAGGACAGCTGCTGGGTCAGTTCGTCCCGCAGGTTCCACGGCAGGACCAGTACGTAGTCGGGCCGGTCCGCGGCGATGCGCTCCGGCGGCAGGATCGGGATGCGCGTGCCGGGCGTGAACCGGCCGTGCTTGTACGGGTTGCGGTCGACCGTGTAGGCGAGCAGGTCCGGCCGGATGCCGCAGTGGTTGAGCAGCGTGTTGCCCTTGCCCGGCGCGCCGTAGCCGACCACGGTCCGGCCGTCGTCGGCCGCGTCGACGAGGAAGCGCAGCAGGTCGCGGCGCACCTTGGCGACCCGGGCCGCGAACTCGGTGTAGCCGGAGAGCTCGTGCAGCCCGGCGGCTTTTTCCCTGGCCAGGACGTCGACCATGCGCCGGCTCGGCTCACCGGCGGTCTCCGCGGGCCGGGCCCACAGCCGGATCGACCCGCCGTGCGTCGGCAGCAGCTCCACGTCCACAAGGGACAGTCCGCCGGACGCGAGCGCCCGCTGCGCCGAAGCCACCGTGTAGTACTGGAAGTGCTCGTGGTAGATCGTGTCGTACTGGGTCTTCTCGATGAGCGTCAGCAGGTGCTGCACCTCGATGGACACCCAGCCGTCGTCGGCGACCAGCGCTCGCACGCCCTTCGTGAAGCCGATGACGTCCGGGATGTGCGCGTAGACGTTGTTCGCCACCACGAGATCCGCCGGCCCGTGCTCGGCCCGCACCGCCGCGCCGGTCACCGGCCCGAGGAACGCGGTCAGGGTCGGCACGCCCGCGTCCCTGGCGGCTTGGCCGACGTTCACCGAAGGCTCCACGCCGAGGCACCGGATACCCTGTGCCACAACGTGTTTGAGCAGATACCCGTCGTTGCTGGCGACCTCGACGACGAACGAGTCGCCGTCCAGGCCCAGCCGGTCCACCGCGCCCGCGACGAACCTGCCCGCGTGGTCCACCCAGGATTCCGAATACGACGAGAAATACGCGTATTCGGTGAATGTCTCCTCCGGCGTGATCAACGGCGGGATCTGCGCGAGCCAGCAATCCGTGCACACCCGCAGGTGCAACGGAAAGGTATTTTCCGACTCGTCGAGTTGGGCTTCGGTCAGGAACAGCTCACACGGCGGAGTCGCACCGAGATCGACGACACTCGCCAGCCGGGTCGAGCCACAGAGTCGGCAGGTGGTCATGCCCCCTGATTCGGGAGACGAGAAGGACCTGTTACAGACACCGCGGCCGGTTCCGCCCACCGATCTCGAAATGAGACACGGGAACTACTTGCGGATCTCCAGCGTGCAGCACTTCGGACCGCCGCCCGCCTTGCGCAGTTCGGAGATGTCGACGAGCACCGGTTCGTAGCCGCGCACCACGAGCCGCTCGGCGAGGTCCGTGGCTTCCAGCGGCAGCACGACGTTGCGCCCGTCGGAGACGCCGTTGAGACCGAAGCACTCCGCGTCCGCCGCGGTGGCGAGCACGGCGTCCGGGAACAGGCGCGCCAGGACGCGGCGCGAGCCGGCCGAGAACGCCTCCGGGTAGTAGGCGATGTGGGCCGGCGTCGTGTCCGTGGCCTCGCTCAGCACGAACAACGCGGTGTCGAGGTGGTAGTAGCGCGGGTCGGTCAGCCGCAGGGACAACACCGGCACCCCGAGCACCTCCTGCGCTTCGGCGTGCGCGGCGGGGTCGGTGCGGAACCCGGTGCCGGCGAGCAGCATCCGCCCGGTCCACGCGAAGTCGCCCTCGGCCTCGTTGACGTAGGACGGCATGACGACGTCGCGGTAGCCGTGCTCGGTGAACCAGCGGCGGAAGTGCTCGGCCTCGGCGGCGCGCTGCGGGGCGCGGAAGCGGGCGCCGAGCACCCGGCCGTCGATCACGGTCCCGGAGTTCGCGGCGAAGACCATGTCCGGCAGCCCCGGCTGCGGCTCGATCTCCTCGACGGTGTGGCCGAGGCGGCGGTAGGTGTCCCGCAGCTCGCGCCACTGCGTCATCGCCCGCTCGGCGCTGACCGGTCGCGTCGGGTCCATCCAGGGGTTGATCGCGTAGTCGACGGCGAAGAACCGGGGCGGGCACATGAGGTACCGGCGGGTGGTCGGAACCCGAGTCGTCATGAGATCACGGTATGTCTCGATTCAGGGACAATCAATCGCTGTTTCTTGCTCATCCACCTGCTAAACATTGCGTGTGAACTCGCTCGACCAGCAGATCGTTTCGTGCCTCGTGACGAACGCGCGCGCCAGCTACGCCGAGATCGGGAAGGTCGTCGGGCTGTCCGCGCCGGCGGTCAAACGCCGCGTGGACCGGCTGCTGGAAACCGGGGTGCTGCGCGGCTTCACCGCGGTCGTCGACCCGGAGGCGCTGGGCCGGGGCACCGAGGCGTTCGTCGAGGTGCACTGCCGCGGCAACATCTCCCCGGCTCGCATCCGCGCGCGGCTGGAACCGCTGCCCGAGGTCGTCGCCGCCTACACGGTGACCGGTGCGGCGGACGCCATCGTGCACCTGCGCGCCGCCGACATCCACCAGCTCGAAACGGCACTGGAGCGGCTGCGCGGGCTGGAGATCGTCGACCGCACGGTGTCCACCGTCGTGCTGTCCCGGCTCCTTGAGCGCCCGCCCAACCCCGCGACATGATGGCGGGCATGACCGAACGCATCGTGACCGAGCGGCGCGGCAGGGTCGCGGTGATCACCGTCGACGCCCCGCAGCGGCGGAACTCGCTGACCCTGGCGCTTTCCACCGACCTCGCCCAGGCCGTGGCCGAAGCCGAGCAGGACCAGGGCGTGCACGCGCTGGTCGTCACCGGCACCCCGCCCGCGTTCTGCGCCGGAGCCGACCTCACGACGCTGGGCAGTGCGCAGGAGGAGGGCCTGCGCGCGGTGTACGAGGGCTTCCTCGCGGTGGCGCGGTCGCCATTGCCGACGATCGCGGCGGTCGGCGGCGCGGCCGTCGGCGCCGGGCTGAACCTCGCGCTGGCCGCGGACGTCCGCCTCGCCGGCCCGCGCGCGAAGTTCATCCCGCGGTTCCTCGAACTCGGCCTGCACCCCGGCGGCGGTTTCACCTGGATGTTGCAGCGCGCGGTGGGTATCCAGCGGGCACGGGCGATGACCTTGTTCGGCCAGTCCCTCGACGCCGCGGCGGCGGAGGCGGCCGGGCTGGTGTTGCGCACCGTGGACGGCGACCACGACGACCTGCTGGAGGCGGCATTGGAACTGGCGGAACCGGCGGCGAACGCACCGCGCGAGGTCGTGCTCGCGACCAAGCTGTCGATGCGGCAAACCTCGACCATGGCCGAGCATTCCCGCGCAGTGGACACCGAGATCGAGCCGCAGCTGAAGTCCCTGAATTCCCCCGACTTCGCAGAACGGCTCGCTTCGATGCAGGCCACGATCACCACGCGGAAGTAGACGCTACCGTAAGTTACAGGTAACCGGTATCACACCGCCGATTCTCGTCACAGAACGACAAGTAAGGTGGAGGTATCGGCGGAAGTGTGCCCACCGGCCACGTGTCGACGAGGACGCAGCCTGTCGGGAGAGAGGGATTCTCTGACCCATGAGCACGAGCACGAACGGCAACGGTGTGCTGTCGGCGAGCCGGCCCACTGAAGTCGCCAAGCTGGACCGCGTGGTCATCCGGTTCGCGGGTGACTCCGGCGACGGTATGCAGCTCACCGGCGACCGCTTCACCTCGGAGGCCGCGGCCTTCGGCAACGACCTGGCCACCCTGCCGAACTTCCCCGCCGAGATCCGGGCGCCACAGGGCACCATCCCGGGCGTCTCGTCGTTCCAGGTGCACTTCGCCGACTACGACATCCTGACCCCCGGCGACCGGCCGGACGTCCTCGTCGTGATGAACCCCGCCGCGCTCAAGGCGAACCTGCGTGACGTGCCCAATGGCGGCACGATCATCGTCAACACCGATGAGTTCACCAAGCGCAACCTGACCAAGGTCGGCTACGACAGCGACCCGCTGGAGGACGACACGCTGTCGGCGTTCCAGGTGCACCGGGTCGCCATGTCGACCCTGACCCAGGGCGCGCTGGAGGGCACGGGCCTCGGCAAGAAGGACGCCGAGCGGTGCAAGAACATGTTCGCGCTCGGGCTGCTGTCGTGGATGTACCACCGGCCGACCGAGGGCACCGAGGCGTTCCTGCGCGAGAAGTTCGCCAAGAAGCCGGACATCGCCGAGGCCAACATCCTGGCCTTCCGCGCGGGCTGGAACTACGGCGAGACCACCGAATCGTTCGCCACCACCTACGAGGTGGCGCCGGCGAAGCTGGACAAGGGCACCTACCGGCAGATCACCGGCAACACGGCACTGGCGTACGGCATCGTGGCCGCCGGGCAGCGCGCCGGGCTGCCGGTCCTGCTGGGCACGTACCCGATCACGCCGGCGTCGGACATCCTGCACGAGCTGTCCCGGCACAAGAACTTCGGCGTGCTGACCTTCCAGGCCGAGGACGAGATCGCCGGCATCGGCGCCGCGCTGGGCGCCTCCTACGGCGGCGCGCTCGGCGTGACCTCGACGTCCGGGCCGGGGGTGGCGCTGAAGTCGGAGACCATCGGCCTCGGCGTGATGCTGGAGCTGCCGCTGGTCGTGATCGACGTGCAGCGCGGCGGCCCGTCGACCGGTCTGCCGACCAAGACCGAGCAGGCCGACCTGCTGCAGGCGATGTTCGGCCGCAACAGCGAATCGCCGCTGCCGGTCATCGCGCCGCAGTCCCCCGGCGACTGCTTCGCGGCGGCCATCGAGGCGGTGCGGATCGCGTTGAAGTACCGGACGCCGGTGATGATCCTGTCCGACGGCGCGAACGCCAACGGCTCGGAGCCGTGGCTGATCCCGAACGTCGAGGACCTGCCTGACCTGTCGGTGGAGTTCGCCTCGGAGCCGAACGCGGCCGACGGGTCCGGCGAGTTCTGGCCGTACGTGCGCGACCCGGAGACGCTGGCCCGCGCGTGGGCCGTGCCCGGCACGCCGGGTCTGGAGCACCGCATCGGTGGTCTGGAGAAGCAGGACGGCAAGGGCAACATCTCCTACGACCCGGACAACCACGACCACATGGTCCGGCTGCGGCAGGCCAAGATCGACGGCGTCGACGTGCCGGACCTGGAGGTCGACGACCCGTCCGGCGAGGCGCGGGTGCTGGCGCTGGGCTGGGGTTCGACGTTCGGCCCGATCGGCGCCGCGGCCCGCCGCGTGCGCAAGCAGGGCATGCCAATCGCACAGGCGCACCTGCGGCACCTGAACCCGTTCCCGAAGAACCTGGGCGAGGTCCTGGCCCGGTACGACAAGGTCGTGGTGCCGGAGATGAACCTGGGGCAGCTCGCCCTGCTGCTGCGCGCCAAGTACCTCGTGGACGTGCACTCCTACACGAAGGTCGCCGGCCTGCCGTTCAAGGCCGAGGAACTCCAGCACGTCTTCACCGACATCATCGAAGGAGCGCTGACCCGATGACCGCCACCGACTTGGGCCTGCCCACCGTGGGCGGTCTGGACCTGGTGCCGACCACGGACGAGACCCAGAAGGCGAAGGACTTCAAGTCCGACCAGGAAGTGCGCTGGTGCCCGGGCTGCGGGGACTACGTCGTGCTCAACACGGTGCAGTCGTTCCTGCCCACGCTCGGGTTGAAGCGCGAGAACATCGTGTTCGTCTCCGGCATCGGCTGCTCGTCGCGGTTCCCGTACTACCTCAACACCTACGGGATGCACTCGATCCACGGCCGCGCGCCGGCGATCGCGACCGGTCTGGCGACCACGCGGCCGGACCTGTCGGTGTGGGTGGTCACCGGCGACGGCGACGCGCTGTCCATCGGCGGCAACCACCTGATCCACGCGTTGCGCCGCAACGTCAACATCAAGATCCTGCTGTTCAACAACCGGATCTACGGCCTGACGAAGGGCCAGTACTCGCCGACCTCGGACCCGGGCACGATCACCAAGTCGACCCCGATGGGCTCGGTGGACACGCCGTTCAACCCGATCTCGCTGGCGCTGGGCGCGGAGGCCTCCTTCGTCGGCCGGGCGCTGGACTCCGACAAGAAGGGCCTGACCGAGGTGCTCACCGCGGCGGCCCAGCACCGCGGCTCGGCGCTGGTGGAGATCTACCAGAACTGCCCGATCTTCAACGACGGCGCGTTCGACGTGCTCAAGGACAAGGACGAGGCCGCGCACCGGATCATCCCGTTGCGGGCCGGCGAGCCGATCCGCTTCGGCCCGGAGGGCGAGTACGGCGTGGTGCCGAACCGCTGGGGCGGCTTCGAGATCGCCAAGGTGGCGGAGGTCGGCGAGTCCGAGCTGATCGTCCACGACCCGGCGATCGAGGACACCGCGTACGCGTTCGGGTTGTCGCGGATCGGCGACCAGCACCTCAACCACACGCCGACGGGCATCTTCCGCCAGGTTTCCCGTCCCACGTACGACGACCAGGCTCGCGCCCAGGTCGAGCAGGCCCGCTCCGCGAAGCCGGCCGACCTGCAGGCGCTGCTGACCGGCAAGGACACGTGGACGGTCGACTGACCGCACGAAGAAGCCCCGCACGAATCGTTCGTGCGGGGCTTCTTTGTTGGTTCAGAGCGGCCGGAATCCGACCCGCTCGGCGTCGTCGGCGGTGCGGAACCACACCTCGGCGATCATGCGGTCGTACTGCGGCGAGTCCTCGGTGCAGTAGCGCAGCGCGGTGACGCTGGCCTTGACCGTGAACTCCTCGGACGGCTTCCCACCGCCGGGCCGCGGCATCGCCGAGCCGGGGCCGAACGGGCCCGGCGGCACCGAACCGTCCGCGCGCGTGCGCGGGGTCGGCTCGAACAGGGAGCCGCTGCGGCCGCCCTCCTCGGGCCGGGGCTCGCGCCGCTCGACGGTCCGCATGGACGGCTGGACCGGCTTCGGCGGGTCGAAGGCGTGCGCCGACCGCCGCGGCTGCCGCTTGGGCAGGACCTGGGTGGTCTCGGTGGCCGTCTCCTCGGCCGGGGGCTGCGGCTGGTCCTCGAACGCGTAGGCCGGCGGCTCGGGCTCCGGCGCGGCGAACGGCGTGAAGGCCGACTCCTCCGCGCGCGCCGGTTCGGGCGCGTGGTCGGGGTCGAACAGCGACCCGCGCTCCGGCTCCGGAGCCCGCTCCCGCCCGAACAGCGCCCCGCGCTCCTCACCCCGGACCGCCTGGCGCTCCTCACCCCGAAGGGCCGGATCCGGCTGGAACAACGTGGTCGCCTCCGCGGGCGACTCGTCCCGCTGGAACAACGACCCGGCAGGCCGCTCCTGCTCGAACGCGGCCTGCCCAGCCTGGTCCTGCCCGAACGCGGCCTGCCCAGCCTGGTCCTGCTCGAACAGCGACCCCCGGCCGGCAGGCGGCTCCTCTTGCCCATGGCGCGGCTTCCGCCCAGCCCCGGCGTCATCCTGTGCAGCAACCTGGCCGCCCTGCCCGTGGCGCGGCTCCCGCTCGGCCCCGGCCTGGTCCTGCTCAGCCACATACCCAGCGGCGTCGGCCTGCCCATGGCGCGACTCCTGCTCGTACCCGGCCTCGGCCGGCTCGAACAGCGCGCCCCGCTCAGCCTCTTCGCGCCCGTAGGCAGCATCGCCCTGCCCGTGGCGCGACTCCCGCTCGTACCCGGCCTCGGCCGGCTCGAACAGCGCGCCGCGCTCAGCCTCTTCGCGCCCGTACCCCGCGACCTGCTCCCGGCCGAGCCCCGCGTCGCCCACGTGCAGCGCGCCCCGCTCGGCGGCGTCGTCCCGCTCGCGGCCGAACGCGTCGAAGACCGTCGTCGCCTCGGCCTGCGGCTCCTCCGGCTCGAACAGCGAGTCGTCGTCGATCTCGGAGCCCGGCTGGTACCCGGGTGACCGTCCGGCGAGGCTGTCGCGCTCCAGCCAGGACGGCGTGGCGTGCTGCTCCTCCGCCTCGGGCGTCTCCGCGGCGATCGGTTCCTTCCGCGCGACCGGCGCGGACACCGGGTCCCGCTCGATCGTGCGGGTCGGCTGCGCGGCGGGCGCGCTCTGCGCGGCGAGGAGTCTGCGCTCCAGGTGCCGGCTTCTCGCCTGAGCGGGCCGGGCCAGGAACAACCAGGTCAGCAGCACCCCGACCACGAATGCCGCCGCGCTCCACAGCCAGACCTGTCCGAAAATGGACATCCGTGCTGCCCTTCCTTTCCTACCGCGCGGTTACCACTCACAGTGACGCCGCAGCGGCTCACGCATGACGCGCGATCTACCTGGTCCGCGCGACGAGGTAGTCCGCGACGGACTCGCACGCGTCCCTCGCGGGCCCGGCCGGCAGGGGGGCCAGCTCCGTCCTCGCCCGCTGAGCGTAGTCCGACAGGGTGACCATGGCGCGGTCCAGCCCGGTGGACGCCCGCAGCAGGGTCAGGGCCTCCTCGACCAGCTCGTCGTCGGTGATCGGGCCCGCCAGCAGCTCGACCAGCCGCGGGTCGGTGTCCGGGTCGGCCAGCGCGTACAGCATCGGCAGCGTGCGCACGCCTTCCCGCAGGTCGGTGCCCGGCGTCTTGCCGGACTCGTGCGACGGCGAGGCGATGTCGATGATGTCGTCGGAGATCTGGAACGCGGTGCCGATGATCTCGCCGAACCGCTGCATCGCCCGGATCGCGTCCGGCTTGGCGCCGGAGACCATCGCGCCGAACCGGCCTGAGGTGGCGATCAGCGAGCCGGTCTTCTGCGCGATGACGGTGAGGTAGTGGTCGACCGGGTCCTCACCCTCGCCCGGCCCGACGGTCTCCCGCATCTGACCGGTGACCAGTTCGCTGAACGTCTCGGCGAGGATGCGGGCGGCGTCGGTGCCCAGGTCGGACACCAGCCGGGAGGCGTGCGCGAACAGGAAGTCGCCGGTGAGGATCGCGATGCTGTTGGTCCAGCGGGCGTTGACGCTGGGCGCGCCGCGCCGCATCGTCGCCTCGTCCATCACGTCGTCGTGGTACAGCGTGGCCAGGTGGACCAGCTCGACGGCCGCCGCGGCGATCACGACGTCGGAGTGGTTGCCCTCGCCGAACTCACCCGCCAGCAGGGTCATCAGCGGGCGAAAACGTTTGCCACCCGCCTCGACCAGGTGCGACGCGGCGTCGTGGACGGCCTGCACCTCGCTGCGCGCGGTGTCGCGCAGCAGCTTCTCGACGTCGTCCAGTCCAGCGGCCAGCGTGCGCAGCAGCTGCTCGTCGGCGATCCGCAGGCCCACGCTCCCGCGCAGCTCCTCGATCGTGCTACCCCGGTGCCGCACTGACACGTTGTCCGCCCTCTCCGCACTTCACTGACCGGTCCTCACCAGCGTAATGGCTGCACCCGGGGTGTTCGTGGGCCCTCTGCGAACCACCCTGGTGATGCGCGTGACAACGGGTGCCCACACCATCGGGTGAGCTGCCCCGCAGGCCCTTCTGACCAGCACTAACGTTCGCGAGGTGACCAGCAGGAGGGCGCAGAACACCATCGTCGCGGCGATCATGCTCGGGATGCTGCTTGCGGCGCTGGACCAGACGATCGTGTCCACCGCCCTGCCCACCATCGTGGCGGACCTCGGCGGCGCGAACCACCTGTCGTGGGTGGTCACGTCGTACCTGCTCGCCGAGACGATCATGACGGTGCTGATCGGCAAGTTCGGCGACCTGTACGGGCGCAAGCGGGCGTTCCTGGCCAGCGTGGTCCTGTTCCTCGCCGGGTCGTTCCTGTGCGGGTGGGCCGACTCGATGGCCATGCTCGTCGCGTTCCGCGCGCTCCAGGGCCTCGGCGCGGGCGGGTTGATGGTGACCTCGGCCGCGGTCATCGCCGACGTCGTGCCGCTGCGCGAACGCGGCAAGTACCAGGGCGCGATCGGTGCGGTGTTCGGCGTCTCGACGGTGGCCGGTCCGCTGCTCGGCGGCCTGTTCGTGGACCACCTGAGCTGGCGGTGGGCGTTCTACGTGAACGTGCCGCTCGGGGTGCTGGTGGTCCTCGTGGCGGTGTTCGCGCTGCCCACGGTCAAGGCGGCGGTTAAACCCCGCATCGACTACCTCGGCATCGTCCTCATCGCGCTCGCCTCGACCGGGCTGACCCTGGTGACCAGCTGGGGCGGCACCGAGTACCCCTGGGCGTCGCCGGTGATCATCACGATGGCCGTCGGCTCGGTCGTGCTGCTGGTGGCGTTCGTGCTGGTCGAGCTGCGGGCCGCGGAGCCGATGCTGCCGATGCGGCTGTTCCGCGGCCGGGTGTTCTCGGTGGCGGGCATCCTGAGCTTCGTCGTCGGGTTCGCGATGCTCGGCGGCATCACCTACCTGCCGACGTACCTGCAGCGCGTGCAGGGCGCGAGCGCGACCGAGTCCGGGCTGCGCATGCTGCCGCTGGTGGTCGGGATCATGATCACCTCGCTGGTCAGCGGCATGGTGATCAGCCGCACCGGGCGGTACCGGGCCTTCCCGATCGCCGGTTCGCTCGTGCTGGCGCTGGGCCTGTACCTGCTGTCGCACCTGGATGCCACCACGAGCTTCTGGGTCACCTCGGCGTACATGGTCGTGCTGGGCCTCGGGCTCGGCTGCACCATGCAGGTGCCCACGATCGTCGTGCAGAACACCGCGGACTACGCCGACCTCGGGGTGGCGACGTCCGGCGTGAGTTTCCTGCGCACACTGGGGAGTTCCTTCGGGGTCGCGGTGTTCGGCTCCATCTACGCGAACAACCTGCCACCGCAGCCGTCCACGGAGTCCTATGTGGACGCCATCGGGACGATGTTCCTGATCGCCTCGCCGATCGGGTTGCTCGCGCTGGTGGTCGCGTTGTTCCTCAAGGAGGTTCCGCTGCGGGACACGTCGAAGGCGCTGGCGTCGGGCAACAGCGGGGTCGGCGAGGGCTTCGCGGTGCCGGGCTCCGGGGATTCGCGGCAGGAGCTGGAGAAGGTCGTGGCGACGGTGTGGTCGAAGCAGAAGACCGATCCGGGGCCGGAGATCCTGGCCCGCTCCGGCGTGCCGCTGAGCTACGCGCAGGCGTGGCTGATCGCGCAGATCTACCGCAACAGCGTCGACGACGGCGACGCCACCCTGCAGGAAATCGCCGTGCAGACAGGTGTTCCGGCGGGCATCTTCGAACCCACCGCGCGGCAGCTGGTGGCGGCCGGGCAGCTCGCCGAGGCCGACGGGCACTTCACGTTCACCGGGCACGGCAGCGACACGTTCGCCCGGCTGGTCGGCGCGTGGCGGTTGTGGGTGCTGGACAACGTGACGGGCTCGGAGGCCGCGGCGGGCCGGGATTTCACGGCCTGCGTGGACGAGATCGCGACGCAGCTGATCAGCAACAGCCGCGCGCTGACACCGCCGGACAGGCACGCGACGCCGGTCGGCTAGCACACCCGACCGACAAAAACGGCGCCACACCGGCGAAACGGCGCGACTTGTCCACATCGCCCTCAGCCATCCACAGAATCCCGTTCTGTTTCCCACTCCGCCGCCACACCGGGCATGCTCGAGACATCCCTCCCGAAAGGAGCCTCGAGAAATGACCGAGCAGACCCTCCCCGGCCGCCGCACCCGCAACCAGGCCCTCCGGCCCGTCATGGGCGAGGCGCGCGAGCGCGGGCTCGCCCAGCGGCACCTGCGCAAGCTGATGCGGCTGGCGCGCGAGCAGCCCTGCCGGTGCGGCGACGTGCACCGGCACGCGTGTGCCTATCCCGACGTGGTGCGCGCGCTCGATCCGACCTGACCCCGCACGCGGAAGTGCCCCCCGCCCTGGCGGGCGGAGGGCACTTCCGGTGGCGCGGTCGTCAGAAGGCGAAGGCGCCCGCTCCTGCCCAGTCGAGGGCGAAGGCGGGGGCGACGCCGAGCAGCAGGGTGATGATCACGCCGAGCGTGATCGCCGCCGTGGTGAACGCGCCCGGCACCGTCACGGTCGGGCCCTCGGGAGCCGGCTTGGAGAAGTACATCAGCACGACCACCCGCAGGTAGAAGAACGCCGCGACGGCGCTGAACACCAGCGCGATCACCACCAGCGGCGCCATGCCGTCCCGCAGCGCCGCCGAGAACACGACGAACTTGCCGACGAACCCGCTGGTGAGCGGGATCCCGGCCAGAGCGAGCAGGAGGAAGGTGAACACCCCGGCCAGCACGGGCGACCGCTTGGCCAGGCCGGCCCACGCCGACAGGTGCGTGGCCTCGCCCTTGGCGTCACGCACGAGCGAGACCACGCCGAACGCGGCGAGCGTCGTGAAGCCATAGGCCAGCAGGTAGAACAGGGTCCCGGACAGGCCCTGATCGGTCATCGCGAGCGTGCCGACGAGCAGGAAGCCGGCGTGCGCGACGGACGAGTAGGCGATCATGCGCTTGACGTCGGTCTGGGTCAGGCCGAGCACGGCGCCGATCGCCATGGAGATGATCGCGACGGCCCACAGCACGCCGCGCCACTCCCAGCTGGTCGACTCGAACCCGACGGTCAGCACCCGCAGGATGCCGCCGAACGCGGCGACCTTGGTGCAGGCCGCCATGAACCCGGTGACTGGGGTCGGCGCGCCCTGGTAGACGTCCGGCGTCCAGGTGTGGAACGGGCCGACCGAACCCTTGAACAGCAACCCGACCACGAGGAGACCCATGCCCGCGAACAACAGCATGTCCGACCGGTCCGAGCCGGCCGCGGCGCCCGCGATGTCGGCCAGCTTGACCGAGCCCGCGTAGCCGTAGAGCAGCGCCAGACCGTAGAGGAAGAACGCCGACGAGAAGGCCCCGAGGAGGAAGTACTTGACCGCCGCCTCTTGCGACAGCAGGCGCCGGCGCCGGGCCAGGCCGCACATCAGGTACAGCGGCAGGCTCAGCACCTCGAGCGCGATGAACATGGTGAGCAGGTCGTTGGCCGCGCAGAACGTCATCATCCCGCCCAGCGCGAACAACGCCAGCGGGAAGACCTCGGTCTGCATGCCCGTCGAGCCGACCTGGGCCCGGTCCTGCACGGTGCCCGGCCGGATCGCGGCCTGCGCGACGAAGGCGCCACCCGGCTCGACCGAGCGGTCCGCGATCAGCAGGATCGCGGGCAGCGCGAGAGCGAGGAGCGTGCCCCACAGGAACAGGGCGGGCTTGTCCACCGACACGGCGCCGCTGAGGGTGGTCAGGCCCTTGACCGGCGAACCGCTGACGTACACGGCCAGCGCGACACCGGCGGCGGCCAGACCGGTCAGGCTGAGCAGCACCTGCGACGGCCACCGCATGTGCCGGGGCAGGAACGCCTCGAACAACACGCTGACGCACGCCGCGCCGAGCACGATCAGCACCGGCAGGATCGCGTCGTACGCGATCTCCGGGGCGGAGATTTGCCCTTGCTGGGCCAGAATCCCGAGCATTTCACTGGCCTCCGTTGAGTGCGGAAAGCGTCGCGTCGACCGACGGGGTCACCGTGTCCAGCACGGGTTGGGGGTAGAAGCCGAGCCCGATGATCAGCACCACCATGGGCACCAGGATCGCCAGCTCCCGGCCGCCCAGGTCCCGGATCGTCTTGCGGGCGCCCAGCTCGGGGGCGATCGCGGTGCCCGGGCCGCCCCCGGCGCCGACCAGCGCGGTCCCCCGCACCGGGCCGGTCATCAGGCGCTGGTACAGCCACAGCACGTAGGCCGCGGCGAGCACCATGCCGACGGTGGCGAGGATCGCGTACACCGGCTGGGTCTCGAAAGCGCCCAGCAGCACCAGGAACTCACTGACGAACGAGTTGGTACCCGGGAGCGACAAAGTGGACAGACCGGCGATGAGCAGCATCCCGCCGAGCAGCGGCGTCAGCTTGAACATGCCGCCGTAGTCGGAGATCCGCGTGGAGCCGCCGCGCGCGATCACCAGGCCCAGCACCACGATCAGCATGCCGGTCGCGAGGCTGTGGTTGAGCATGTAGGTCACCGCGCCGACCCCGGCCTGCTGGGTGAAGGCGAAGATGCCCAGCGCGATGAACCCGAAGTGCGCGATCGAGACGTAGGCGACGAACCGTTTCATGTCCTGTTGCCCGGCGGCGAGGATCGAGCCGTAGAGCACGCCGATCACCGCCAGCACCAGCACCAGCGGCGCCAGGTCCTTGCTGGCTTCCGGGAACATCGGCAGGCAGTAGCGCAGGAAACCGAACGTGCCGACCTTGTCCAGCACGCCGACCAGCAGCACGGCGACGCCGATGGGCGCCTCGCCGGCGGCGTCGGGCAGCCAGGTGTGGAACGGCACGAGCGGCGCCTTGATGGCGAACGCCAGGAAGAACCCGAGGAACAGCCAGATCTGGGTGCTCGCCGGCGCGTCCCGGACCACCGTGACCAGCGTCGCCCAGTCGAAGGTGCCGTTGCCCAGCTCGTCGGCGGCGAGCGAGTAGGCCCCGATCGCCGAGGCCAGCATGATCAGACCGCCGAGGAAGGAGTACAGGAAGAACTTGACCGCCGCGTACTGCCGGTTCGCGCCGCCGTAGCCGCCGATGAGGAAGTACATCGGGATCAGCATGATCTCGAACAGCACGTAGAACAGGAACACGTCGGTCGCGGCGAACACCGCGATGGTGATGGCCTCCTGCACCAGGATCAACGCGAGGAAACCACCCGCGCTGCGGTCCTGCGGCAGCTTGTCCGCCGTGCCCAGTGCGCCGATGACGATCGGCACCAGGAACGCGATCACGGCGATCATCACCAGCGCGATGCCGTCGATGCCGAAGGAGATGTGCACGCCGAAGCTCGGGATCCAGTCCATCGAGCTGGTGTGCTGCAGGCGGGCGCCGTTCGGTTCGTAGGTCGCCCACGTCGGGATGATCATCGCCAGCTCGACGAGGGCGAACGCCACCGCGGCGAGGGTGGCGAGCCGGTCGTTGCGGCGCAGCCCGGTGACGACGCACGCGCCGACCAGCGGCCAGAGGATGAGGGCCAGTACCCAGGTCATGAGAACCTCACCATCAGCAGTGCGGCGACGAGGACGAACGAGCCGGCCAGCATCGACAGGGCGTACGAGCGGACGAAGCCGGTCTGCAGTCTGCGCAATCGCCCGGATCCGCCACCGAGGGCGGCGGCCAGTCCGTTGACCGCGCCGTCGACGCCACGGCTGTCGAGGTAGACCGAGAACCGGGTGAGCCACATGCCCGGGGTCGCGACCAGTGCCTCGTTGACCGCGTTGCCGTACAGGTCCTTGCGGGCCGCCTTGACGACGGCGGAGACGTTCTCCGGCCGCTCGACCGGGGTGTCCCGGCGCCCGACGACGAGCCAGGCGAGCAGCACGCCGAGCGCGGACAGGGCGACCGTGATCCACGGGATCAGCGAGTGCGGGATCGCGGTGTGCTCGGCCTCGCCGAGCTCACCCAGCGCCGGGGCGAGCCACTCGGACAGGCGGTCGCCGAGGGCGAAGAACGCACCGGCGCCGAGCGAGCCGATGGCCAGCACGATCATCGGCGCGGTCATCACCGGCGGCGACTCGTGCGGGTGGAACTCCTTGCCCTCGGCGGTGCGCAGGTCCCGCCAGCGTTCCTTGCCGAAGAAGGTGAGCAGCATCAGGCGGGTCATGTAGAAGGCGGTCAGCGCGGCGCCGAGCATGGCGGCGAGGCCGAACACCCAGCCGCGCCAGCCCTCCTGGCCGAAGGCGGCCTCGATGATCGCGTCCTTGGAGAAGTAGCCCGACAGGAAGGGGAACCCGATGAGCGCCAGGTAGCCGAGCCCGAACGTGACGAACGTGATCGGCATGTGCCGGTACAGGCCGCCGAACTTGCGCATGTCGACCTCGTCGTTCATGCCGTGCATGACCGAACCGGCGCCGAGGAACAGCCCGGCCTTGAAGAAGCCGTGCGTGAGGAGGTGCATGATGCCGAGCGCGTAGCCGAACGGCCCGAGCCCGACGGCGAGCATCATGTAGCCGATCTGGCTGACCGTCGAGTACGCGAGCACCTTCTTGATGTCGTCGTAGGCGCAGCCGATGATGCACCCGATCAGCAGGGTTATCGCGCCGACAAGGGTGACGATCAGCCTGCCCGTCTCGGTCTCGTTGTAGATCGGGTTGGCGCGCGCCACCAGGTACACGCCGGCGGTGACCATGGTGGCCGCGTGGATGAGGGCCGACACCGGGGTGGGGCCTTCCATCGCGTCCGGGAGCCATGCCTGCAGCGGGAACTGGCCGGACTTACCGCACGCGCCGAGCAGCAGCAGGATCGCGATCGCGGTGATCACGGCGGGCGGGGCGTCGCCGATGCGGTCGAACACGCCCGCGTAGGTGACCGTGCCGAGGTACTTGAACATCAGGAAGATCGCGAGCGCGAGGCCGACGTCGCCGACGCGGTTCATCAGGAACGCCTTCTTCGCGGCGGTCGCCGCGGACGGGCGGTCCGAGTACCAGCCGATGAGCAGGTACGAGGCCAGGCCGACGCCCTCCCAGCCGAGGTAGAGCGTCACGAAGTTGTTGCCCAGCACCAGAACCAGCATGGAGGCCACGAAGAGGTTCAGGTACCCGAAGAATCGCCGCCGGTTGCGGTCCTCCGCCATGTAGCCGATCGAGTAGATGTGGATCAGCGCGCCCACACCGGTGATCAGCAGGATGAAGACGAGCGAGAGCGCGTCGATGCGGAGTCCGAAGTCGATCTGGAGGTCACCGACGCCGATCCAGGTGAACATCCTGGTGTCGGTCACGTGCCCGTCGCTGCCGAAGAACAGCACCAGGCCGTAGACGAACGACGCGATGACCGTCGCACACCCGAGGAGGTGACCCCAGCGGTCGGTGCGCCGTCCCCCGGCCAGCAGGACGAGCGCGCCGAGGGCCGGGAACGCGACCAGCAGCCACGATGATGCGATCACTCTCGAGCTCCTAGTACTTGAGCAGGTTGGTGTCGTCGACCGAGGCCGAGCGGCGGGTGCGGAAGATGGCCATGATGATCGCCAGGCCGACGACGACCTCGGCGGCGGCGACGACCATCACGAAGAACGCCATGACCTGGCCGTCGAGCCCGCCGTTGATGCGGGAGAAGGTGACCAGGGAGAGGTTCACGGCGTTGAGCATCAGCTCGATGCACATGAACACGACGATGGCGTTGCGCCGCACCAGCACGCCGACCGCGCCGATGGCGAACAGCAGGGCCGACAGCAGCAGGTAGTAGGTGGGGGTCATTCCTCGTCACCCTTCCCGACGAGCGCGTGGGCGTCGGGCTGCGGCTCGGTGCCCTCGACCTGCTTGCGCTCGGCTTCGAGCCGCGCCGTGGGCGTGGACTCGATGATGGTGGACAGCGACTCGGGCGCGACCGTGCCGTCGGGCAGGATCGCGGGGGTCGTGACCGAGTGGGACGTGGCGAACACGCCGGGCCCCGGCTTGGGCGAGATGCGTTCGTACTCGCCGCGGAACCGGGCTTCGACGAGTTCCTTCTGCGTGCGGCGGCCGCGTTTCTCGGTGAAGGCCAGCACCATCGCCCCGAGCGCGGCGGTGATCAGCAGCGCCGAGGTGAGCTCGAACGGGAACAGGTAGTCGGTGAAGATGAGGCGTCCGAGCCCGCCGGCGGTCCCGTCCGGCGCGGGAGCCGGGGTGACGTTGGCGAGCGCCCGGGTGAGCGCGGTGGCCATCAGACCGGCGATGCCGATGCCGAGGATGCCGCCCCACAGGCGCTGCCCGCGCAGCACCTCGACGACCGAGTCGGAACTCTCCCGCCCGACGAGCATCAGCACGAACAGGAACAGCATCATGATCGCGCCGGTGTAGACGATGATCTGGGTGAACCCGAGGAACGGCGCCTGCTGGACCATGTAGAGGATGCCCAGCGAGAACATCGTGAGGGCCAGGAAGAGCGCCGAGTGGACGGCGTTGCGGGCGAAGATCAGCCCGAGGGCGCCCAGCAGGGCGATCGGACCGAGGATCCAGAACGCGATGGCCTCCCCGGTGGACACCGCCCCGGCGGCCTGTGCCAGCACCATCACCGCACCTCCCCTCGACGAGCGCCGCCCGCCGGACGGAACCCGCGCGCAACGAACCCGGTAGCACCGGGCGCCAACGGGGCAGCGCCTCGCGCCACCGCACCCGCGGCCCCACCGAGCGCGGCCACCGAACCAACCCTGAAAGCTGCCAACGGTGCGGCACCTCGCGCCACTGCAACCGCAGCCCGACCGGCAGCCACCGAACCGAACCCAAAACCCGCCACCGGGGCAGCGCCTCGCGCTGCCGCAGCCGGAGCCCCACCGAGCGCGGCCGCGGGATCAATGCCGCGGGCCACCGCAGCCGGAGCCCCACCAAGCGCGATCGCGGGACCAGAGCAGCGGGCCACCGCAGCCGGAGCCCCACCAAGCGCGATCGCGGGACCAGAGCAGCGGGCCACCGCAGCCGGAGTCCCACCAAGCGCGATCGCGGGATCAGAGCAGCGGGCCGCCGCGGCCGGAGCCCCGCCGGGGGCGGCTACCGCGCCGAAGGCCGGCAACGTCAGCGTCCTCATTGGATTGCCTCCTCGCGGGAGGTTTCCACCGTTTCGCCCGTCGGGATGCCGCGGCCGCGGGCCAGTTCGGGGCCGTGCACGTAGTAGTCCTGCTCGTCGTCGCCCAGGCGCATCGGGTGCGGGGGTTGCTCCATGCCCGGCAGCAGCGGCGCCAGCAGGTCCTCCTTGGTCCAGATCAGCTTCTGGCGGTCGTCGTCCGCCATTTCGTAGAAGTTGATCATCGTCAGGGAGCGGGTGGGGCAGGCTTCGACGCACAGGCCGCAGCCGATGCACCTCAGGTAGTTGATCTGGTAGTCCTTGCCGTACCGCTCGCCGGGCGAGTACCGGGCGTCCTCGGTGTTGTCGCCGCCCTCGACGAAGATCGCGTCCGCCGGGCAGGCCCACGCGCACAACTCGCAGCCGACGCACTTCTCCAGCCCGTCCGGGTGCCGGTTGAGCTGGTGCCGCCCGTGGTACCGGGGCGCGGCGGGGGCGCCGATCTCCGGGTACTCCTCCGTCGCCACCTTCTTGAACATCGTGCCGAAAGTGACGCCGAAACCCTTGATGGGGTCAAACAGTCCCATCGGAACCCTCCTTCCCGGCGCCCACCTGGGCAGGCTCCGAAGTACGTCCCGCCACCCGGCGACGGCGCTTCCCGGCGCCCCGCTCGGGCACCTCGGGCACGCGCAGATCCAGCGGCGGCAACGGGAAACCGCCGCCGGTGACCGGCACCGAATCGCTGTCGGCCTGCTTCTTCTCCGGCACCAGCAACGCGATCGCCACCGCGACCACCACCACGACCGCACCGCCGATCAGGATCTGGCCCGTCGTCAGGCCACCGTTGTTCCGGATCGCGCGGATCGACGAGATGATCACGATCCACACCAGGTTGGCGGGCACCAGGACCTTCCAGCCCAGCTTCATGAACTGGTCGTACCGGAACCGCGGCAGCGTCCCGCGCAGCCAGATGAACCCGAACAGCAACGCGAACAGCTTCACCGCGAACCAGATCAGCGGCAGCCACCCCTGGTTCAGCGGCGAGTCCAGCCCGACGAACGGGAACATCCAGCCGCCGAGGAACAACGTCGTCGCGAACGCCGAGACGATCACCATGTTCACGTACTCGGCGAGGAAGAACATCGCGAACTTCATCGACGAGTACTCGGTGTGGAACCCGCCGACCAGCTCCGACTCGGCCTCCGGCAGGTCGAACGGCGCCCGGTTCGTCTCGCCGACCATCGAGATCAGGTAGATCACGAAACTGGGCAGCAGCAGGTAGAAGTACCAGCCGCGGGCCTGCGCGTCGACGATCGCGCCGGTCGCCATCGACTGCGAGTACAGCACCACCCCGACGATCGACAGGCCCATCGCGATCTCGTACGAGATCACCTGCGCCGCCGACCGCAGCCCGCCGAGCAGCGGGTACGGCGACCCGGACGACCACCCGGCCAGCACGATCCCGTACACGCCGACCGACGAGCAGGCCAGGATCACCAGCACGCCGACCGGCAGATCGACCAGCTGCAGCACGGTCTGCTCACCGAAGATCGACACCCGCGGCCCGAACGGGATCGCGGCCAGCGCGATCAACGCGGGCACCGCGGACAGCACCGGCGCCAGGAAATACACCTTCCGGTCCGCGCCGTCCGGGATGATCTGCTCCTTGAACGGCAGCTTGATCGCGTCCGCCAGCGACTGGAAGTAGCCGCCGGGGCCGACGCGGTTCGGGCCGGGCCGGTTCTGCATCCGGCCGATCGCCTTGCGCTCCCACACGATGAGGAAGATCGTCAGGAGCGGCCCGATCAGCAGCACCACGACGGTCTTGAGCAGGATCAGCCACCACGGGTCGTCCGCCAGCAGCTCGGCCCGCGTCATCTGATCCGCGGCCTGCTGCGCGAAAAACGGTGTCATCGCCGCGCTCCCTCGATGTTGACTACCGCCCCGTGCCCGGCGGCGAGCGTTCTGCGCAGCCGCGAGCCCTCGGAGTTGCCGGGCAGCCACACGACGTCGTCAGGCAGGTCGGCGACCTCGACGGGCAGCGTGATCGCGCCCCGCTCGGTCGACACGGTCACCTCGTCACCGAGCTCCGCCGCGGTCTTCGCCGACACCCTGGCCACCACGCGCCGCGCGGTGCCCGCCAGGTGCGGCTCGTCCACCTGCAGCGAGCCCTCGTCGAGCAGCTGCCGCCAGCTCGCCAGCCGCGCCTGCCCCGGCCCGACCTCGGCGGCGGCCCGCGCGGCGCCCGACTCCCAGAACCTGCCGTGCGACGCGCCCGACGAGCCCAGCCGGGCGAAGTCGCCGTACGCGGCGGCCGGGGTCTGGGTGAACAGGTCCGCGTCCATCTCCACGGCCAGCGTGTCCAGGACCCGGCAGTCCGGCAGCGCGCCGGTGCCTTCCAGCGTCGCGTCGAACTCGCGGCGCCTGCCCTCCCAGTTGACGAAGCTGCCGGACTTCTCGACCACCGGCGCGATCGGCAGGACCACGTCGGCGTGCTCGGTGACCGTGCTCGCCCGCATCTCCAGGCTGACCACGAACTCGGCCCGCTCCAGCGCCTGCCGCGCCAGCGCCGGGTCGGGCAGGTCGTCCAGGTCGACGCCGCCGACCACCACGCCGGACAGGTACCCGCCTGCCAGCGCGCCGATGATGTCGTTGGTGTCGCGGCCCGGTTCGGCCGGCACGGGCACGCCCCACACCGCCTCGACCTCGGCGCGGGCGGCCTCGTCGGTCACCGGCCGTCCGCCGGGCAGCAGCGTCGGGGCCGCACCGGCCTCCAGCGCGCCGCGCTCGCCGGCGCGGCGCGGGATCCAGGCCACCTTCGCGCCGGTGCGCGCGGCCAGCCGCCGCACCGCGGCGAACAGGCCCGGCACCTCGGCCGCCCGCTCGCCGACCAGCACGACCGCGCCGTCCGCGCCCAGCGCCGACTCGACGTCCGGCGCGTGCTCGGGGATCCCGTCCAGCGCCGCGGCCTCCGACCCTGGCACGCAGGCCAGCAGCTCGCCGAAGGTCTTGCGCACCGACGGCGTCGTCCACTGTCCCAAGTGGACCACCCGGGTCCGCTTCTTGCGGGCGGCCTTGCGCAGCCGGAGGAAGACGATCGGCGCCTCCTCCTCGGGCTCGAACGCCACGCACAGCACCGCCGGCGCGTTCTCGATCGCGCCGAACGTGACGCCGTGCTCCGGCGTCGTGCCTGCCACCTCGGCGGCGAGGAAGTCCAGCTCCTCCGGTGAATGCGCCCGCGCACGGAAGTCGACGTCGTTGGTGCGCAACGCGACGCGGGCGAACTTCGCGTAGGCGTACGCGTCCTCCAGCGTCAGCCGGCCACCCGCGAGCACCGCGGCGCCGCGGCTGTCGCGGGCCTTGGCCAAGCCCTCCGCGGCGATGCGCAGCGCCTCCGTCCACGGCGCCTCCCGCAGCTCGCCGGAGGCGTCGCGGACCAGCGGCCGCCGGATCCGGTCCGCCGCCGTGGCGTACCGGAACGCGAAGCGGCCCTTGTCGCAGATCCACTCCTCGTTGACCTCGGGGTCGTTGGCGGCCAGCTTGCGCATCACCTTGCCGCGCCGGTAGTCGGTGCGCTCGGCGCAGCCGGACGAGCAGTGCTCGCACACGCTCGGCGCGGACACCAGGTCGAACGGCCGCGACCGGAACCGGTACTGCGCGCTGGTCAGCGCGCCCACCGGGCAGATCTGGATGGTGTTGCCGGAGAAGTACGACTGGAACGGCGCTCCCGACGACGTGCGCGAGGCGAGGTCGAACACGTCCGCCGTCTCGGCCGTCCCGATCTGCTGGTGCGCGCCGCGCTCCAGCAGGTCGATGAACGGGTCGCCGGCGATCTGCGCGGAGAACCGCGTGCAGCGCTGGCACAGCACGCACCGCTCGCGGTCGAGCAGCACCTGCGTGGAGATCGGCAGCGGCTTCGGGAAGGTGCGCTTGGTGTCGCGGAACCGCGAGTCGGCGCGGCCGTGGGCCATCGCCTGGTTCTGCAGCGGGCACTCGCCGCCCTTGTCGCACACCGGGCAGTCCAGCGGGTGGTTGATGAGCAGCAGCTCCATCACACCCTGCTGGGCCTTGTCCGCGACCGGCGAGGTCAGCTGCGTCTTGACCACCATGCCGTCGGCGACGGTCATCGTGCACGACGCCTGCGGTTTCGGCATCGGCCGCCCGCCCATCTCGACCTCGACGAGGCACTGGCGGCAGGCCCCGGCCGGGTCGAGCAGCGGGTGGTCGCAGAACCGCGGGATCACGGTGCCGAGCCGCTCCGCCGTGCGAATCAGCAGCTCGCCCTTGGGCGCGATGACCTCTTCGCCGTCGATCGTGAGCTTGACGTGTCCCTCCGGGACCGGCGTCTCGGTCTTGGGGTTCTCTGGCGCGATCGTCATGCCTGTGCTCCCACCAACTCGCGCTTGTTGCTCTCGCACAGGGCGAGGAATTCGTCGCGGAAGTACTTGATCCCGCTGGTGATCGGGCTGACCGCGCCGTCACCCAGCGCGCAGAACGACCGGCCGAGGATGTTGTCGCACACGTCCAGCAGCGTGTCGATGTCCTCGGCCGTGCCCCGCCCGTCGACCATCCGCTCCAGGATCTGCGCCAGCCAGTACGTGCCCTCGCGGCACGGGGTGCACTTGCCGCACGACTCGTGCTCGTAGAACTGGGTCCACTTCATCACGGCCCACGGCACCGACACGGTTTCGTTGAACACCTGCACCGCGGTGGTCCCGAGCATCGACCCGGCCTCCGCCGCGCCCTCGAAGTCGAGCGGGATGTCCAGGTGCTCGGCGGTGAACATCGGCGTCGACGACCCGCCCGGCGTCCAGAACTTGAGCGGGATGCCGTCCTTCATTCCGCCGCACAGTTCCAGCAGCTCACGCAGGGTCGTGCCGAGCGGCGCCTCGTACTGGCCGGGCTTCTCAACGTGCCCGGAGATCGAGTAGATCTTCGGGCCCGGCGACTTCTCCCGGCCCATCTTGCGGAACCAGTCCGCGCCGCCGTTGACGATGAACGGAACGCTCGCGATGGTCTCCACGTTGTTCACCGTGGTCGGCGCCGCGTAGAGACCGGCGGCCGCGGGGAACGGCGGCTTGAGCCGCGGCTGACCGCGGCGGCCTTCGAGCGAGTCGAGCAGCGCGGTTTCCTCACCGCAGATGTACGCGCCCGCCCCGGCGTGCACCGTGATGTCCAGGTCGAACCCGGAGCCCAGGATGTCCTTGCCGAGGTAACCGGCGCGGTAGGCCTCGCGCACCGCCGCGTTGAGCCGCCGGTACGGGTGCAGCGCCTCGCCGCGCACGTAGATGAAGCAGTGGTGCGACCGCATCGCGTAGGCGGCGATGACGCAGCCCTCGATGAGCGAGTGCGGGTCGGCCATCATCAGCGGGATGTCCTTGCAGGTCCCCGGTTCGCCCTCGTCGGCGTTGATGACCAGGTAGTGCGGCTTGTCCTCGTTGGGCGGCATGAACGACCACTTCACGCCGGCTGGGAAGCCCGCGCCGCCGCGGCCGCGCAGACCGGAGTCCTTGACCAGCTGCACGAGCTGCTCGGGCGTGCCGCTCAGCGCCTTGCGCAGCGCGGTGTAGCCCTCCAGCTGCTCGTAGGTGGACAACCGCCAGGAGTTGGGGGACAGCCAGCGTTTGGTGAGCACCGGGGTGATGGGATCAGCCATTACTTCTTCTCCACTTCCGGCAACGGGGCGTCCGCCATGGCCGGGGCCGTCCAGCCCCGCTCCTGCGCGATCCGCGCGCCCATCAGGGTCTCCGGGGCCTGCGACGGTCCGTCCACTTGCGACCGGTAGGTCTCCTCGTCCTCCGGGAAGAACCCGGCCAGCTGCAGCTCGGCGCTCTTGAAGTCGCCCAGCGGCGCCCCGCGCGTCGGCTGGGGCTTCTCGCCGCGCCGCAGGGCGTCGACCAGTTCGACCGCGCTGTCCGGCGTCTGCTTGTCGTAGTACTCGTAGTTGACCTGCAGCACCGGCGCGAGGTCGCAGGCAGCCAGGCACTCGGCGTGCTCCAGCGTGATCGACCCCGGCTCGCCCGGGGTGCCCGCGGTTTCCTCGTGCCCCAGCGGTTTCCCGTCCTCACCGAGGTGCTCCTGCAGGGTGCGGTAGATCGCGTCCCCGCCCAGCGCCGCGCACAGCGTGTTCGTGCACACGCTCACCAGGTGCTCGCCGCACGGCTTGCGCTTGTACATGGTGTAGAACGTGACGACCGCGCTGACCTCGGCCTCGGACAGTCCCAGCTGCTGCGCGCAGAACGTCACGCCCTCCTGGCTGACGAACCCCTGCACCGACTGGACCAGGTGCAGCATCGGCAGCAGCGCCGAGCGGGACTGCGGGTAGCGGGCCATCAGCTCCTGCGCCTTGGCCACGGTGTCCGCGTCGAACAGTTCCTTCGCAGTAGTCATCGATCCACTCCGCCCATCACCGGGTCCACGGACGCGACCGCCGCGATCACGTCCGCCACCAGGCCGCCCTCTGACATCGCCGGCAGGGACTGCAGGTTGACGAAACTCGGTTCCCGCACGTGCACCCGCACCGGGCGGGTGCCGCCGTCGGAGACGAGGTGGAAGCCCAGCTCGCCGCGTGGCGACTCGATCGGCGAGTACACCTGGCCCGCAGGCACCTTGAAGCCCTCGGTGACCAGCTTGAAGTGGTGGATCAGGGACTCCATCGACTGGCCCATGATCTTGCGGACGTGCTCGAGCGAGTTGCCCATGCCGTCGCTGGAGATCGACAGCTGCGCCGGCCACGCGACCTTGCGGTCCTCCACCATCACCGGGCCCGGCTCGATCTTCTTCAGGCACTGCCGGATGATCCGCAGCGACTGGTGCATCTCCTCGACCCGGCACAGGTACCGGCCCCAGCAGTCGGCCTCGGTCGAGGTCGGCACGTCGAACTCGAACTCGTCGTAGCGCGAGTACGGCTCGATCTTGCGCAGGTCCCACGGCAGGCCCGCGGATCGCAGCACCGGCCCGGTGACGCCGAGCGCGAGGCACGCGTCGACCGGCAGGTACCCGACGCCCTTGAGCCGGTTGCGCCAGATCGGCTGACCGGTGAACAGCTTGTCGTACAGGGGAAGGCGCTCGTCCATCGTCTTGACGAACTCGCTCACCTTCTCCTTCCAGTCCGTCGGCAGGTCCTGCGCCACACCGCCGGGGCGGATGAAGGCGTGGTTCATGCGCAGCCCGGTCAGGTACTCGAGCAGGTGCAGGACCTCTTCCCGCTCGCGGAACCCGAAGGTCATTGCGGTGGTGGCGCCCAGCTCCATGCCGCCGGTGGCGATGTAGACCAGGTGCGAGCCGATGCGGTTGATCTCGCACAGCATGACGCGGATCAGCTCGGCCCGGCGCGGGGCGCGGATGCCGAGCAGCTTCTCCACGCCGAGGCAGTAGCCCAGCTCGTTGAACAGCGGGGACAGGTAGTCCATGCGCGTCACGAACGTGACGCCCTGGGTCCAGGTCCGGTACTCGCAGTTCTTCTCGATGCCGGTGTGCAGGTAGCCGATGACCGAGCGGAGCTGGGTGACGGTCTCGCCCTCCAGCTCCAGCACGAGCCGGAGCACGCCGTGCGTGGACGGGTGCTGCGGGCCCATGTTGATGACGATCCGCTCGTCGTGCTGGGCGTCCTCCAGCACGTCGTCCCAGTCACCGCCGCTGACGTGGTAGATGCGGCCTTCGGTGGTGTCGCGCGATTCGGCGTACTCGGCGGTGCTGTCGGCGCTGTCGCGGCCGGCGTCGCTCGTGTCGGTGCCGGTGCTGACGTCCGCGAGTCGATCGGTAGTCACGAGTACGACCTCCGCTGATCGGGGGGCGGGATCTCCGCGCCCTTGTACTCCACCGGGATCCCGCCGAGCGGGTAGTCCTTGCGCTGCGGGTGGCCGTCCCAGTCGTCCGGCATGAGGATCCGTGTCAGGGCCGGGTGGCCGTCGTAGACGATGCCGAACAGGTCCCACGCCTCGCGTTCCTGCCAGTCGGCCGTCGGGTAGACCTCCACGATGGACGGGATGTGCGCGTCCTCGACGTCGACGGCGACCTCCAGCCGGATGCGCCGCCGGTAGGTCATCGACGTGAGGTGGTAGACCGAGTGCAACCGCTGCGGCACGTCCGGCCCGTAGTCCACACCGGACACCGAGCTGCACAGCTCGAACCGCAGCCCGGCGTCGTCGCGCAGGATGCGGCACATCGCGACGAGGTGCACGCGGTCGACGTAGAGCGTGATCTCGCCGCGGTCGACGGTCACCTGGTGCACCGCGTCGGCGGGCACGTCGTTCTCGGCCAGCGCGGCGAAGAACTGGTCGGCGAACTCGTCGAACCAGCCGCCGTAGGGCCGTTCCGCCGGTGGCGGCAGGTAGGCGGGCAGCCGCAGGCCGCCGTAACCGGAGGTGTCCCCGCTGCCGGAGACACCGAACATCCCGCGGCGCTCACGGCCCGCGACGATCGGCTGCGCCGGGCGCGGCCCACGCGGCTCCAGGCCGGTGTCCGGGCGCTGGGCGCTGGACTGTTCCCCGCCGGGTTCGGGCTTTTCCTCGGTCATGAGCGCATCACTTCTTCGCGTACTTGATCGACGACGGGATCAGCTCGGTCTGGTGCCCGGCCAGCGCGGCGGCGCGGCGCGGCCCCAGCGGCTCGTCCTGGATCTTGGCGTGCAGCTTGAGGATCGCGTCGAGGAGCATCTCCGGGCGCGGCGGGCAGCCCGGCAGGTACATGTCGACCGGCACGATGTGGTCCACGCCCTGCACCACGGCGTAGTTGTTGAACATGCCGCCGGAGGAGGCGCAGACACCCATGGCCAGCACCCACTTCGGCTCGGCCATCTGGTCGTAGATCTGACGCAGGACCGGGGCCATCTTCTGCGTGACCCGGCCCGCGACGATCATCAGGTCGGCCTGGCGCGGGGTGGCGGAGAACCGCTCCATGCCGAATCGCGCGATGTCGTAGCGCGAGCCGCCGACGGTCATCATCTCGATCGCGCAGCAGGCGAGCCCGAAGGTGGCCGGCCACAGCGAGTTCTTGCGCGCCCAGTTGACCAGCTTCTCCAGGCTGGCCAGCAGGATGCCGTTGGGGAGCTGCTCTTCGAGTCCCATGACGTCCCTCCCCTAGTTCCAGTCGAGCCCGCCGCGACGCCAGACGTAGGCGTAGGCGAAGCCGACGGTCGCGATGAACAAGACGATCTCCACCAGGCCGAACAGGCCGAGCGCGTCCGCCGAGACGGCGAACGGGTAGAGGAAGACCATTTCGATGTCGAACAGGATGAACAGCATCGCGGTGATGTAGTAGGCGACCGGCATCCGGCCGCCGCCCACCAGCGGCTGCGGGGACGGTTCGATCCCGCACTCGTAGGCCATCTGCTTCGCCCGGTTGTACCGGCGCGGGCCCACCAGCGGGCCGAGCAGCACGGAGAACACCGCGAAGGCCGCGGCGAGGACGAACAGGAGGACCAGCGGCAGGTACATCTCGAGGCCGGGCCCCGAGGCGGCCTGCGCGAGGTGGAACTGCGACATCAGCACGGTGAATGCCGTCCTTTCCGCGCCGTTGCGAACGTGCCGCTTGTGAAACTGTTCACAATCTCCCTTGCGGGGTTGTGAAGCGGTTCACAAAGCATAGGGGCAGTGTAGGACGTGGCTCACATTGTTGTCGCGGGGTGTTTCGGGTAAGGCGAACCTAACCAAAGGATGCCCTGGTGGACGGCCATAAGCCCGAGACCAGCACGAAAAGGATCATCCCGATCACGCAACGCAGAACTGGTGTGACGTAACCCACGGTGAGCGCGGCCAACCTCCGCCGGTTGCGCGCAAGATCACGCCGGCGGAGGTGTGACGGAAGTCATCCGCGCAGCGGCTCACCGGCCTCGTGGAGGTGCCGCAGCGCCCGCGCCCAGGAGTCGACCAGACCGGTCTCCGAGTACGGCACCCCGATCTCAGCGCAGTACCGCCGCACGATCGGCCGCGCCAGGCGCAGGTGCGGGGTCGGCATGCTGGGGAACAGGTGGTGCTCGATCTGGTAGTTCAGGCCGCCCATCGCGACGTCGACGAACCGGCCGCCGCGGACGTTGCGGGAGGTCAGCACCTGCCGCCGCAGGAAGTCCGGCCGCTCGCCGCCGGTGAGGGTCGGCATGCCCTTGTGGTTCGGCGCGAAGATCGAGCCCAGGTACACGCCCCACAGGCCCTGGTGCACGGCGATGAACACCAGCGCCTTGACCGGCGACAGCACGAGGAACACCGCGCCGAGGTAGACCGCGAAGTGGGTGAACAGCAGCGCGGCTTCCAGCCACCGCTGCTTCAGCCCCGGCTTGAGCACCGCGCGGATGCTCGACCAGTGCAGGTTCAGGCCCTCCAGCGTGAGCAGCGGGAAGAACAGGACCGCCTGGTGGCGCCCGATGAACCGGGGCAGGCCGCGGCTGGCCCTCGCCTGGCCCTGCGACCACACGAGGATGTCCGGCGCGACGTCCGGGTCGAGTTCCTCGTGGTTGGGGTTGGCGTGGTGGCGCGTGTGCTTGTCCATCCACCAGCCGTAGCTCAGGCCGATGCCGAGGTTGCCCGCGATCCGGCCGGCGACCTCGCTGGGGCGGCGGGTGCGGAACACCTGCCGGTGCGCGAGGTCGTGCGACAGCAGGGCGATCTGGCCGAACAGGACAGCCAGCAGCACGGCGACGACCAGGGTCGCCCAGGAGTCGCCGATCCAGGCGAACAACGCCCAGGCGTAGGCGAACAGGACGGTGACCAGGCCGGCGCGCAGGGCGTAGTAGCCGGGGCGCCGGTTCAGCAGACCGGCCTGCTTGACGCGGCGGGCGAGGTGGGCGAAGTCGCTGCCGGTTTCGGCTTGTGTCGTGGGCACGCACCGAGTCTGTTGCGCCGCACGAAGATCCGGCAGCCGGTGCGCACCCGGGTCCGCGGTGGGGCAGGCCCCACCTCAGGCGCTGGGCGTCAACCGCGCGGCGAGGGAGTCAGAACGGGGCTTCGTCGAGGAAGCCATCGGCGGGGCCTCGAAGGTTCGGTTCCACAGGTCGCGGTCGTTCTCGAAGTGCGAAGGCCGATGGAAGCCATCACCGTCTGATCAACTGGCCGGATCAGCAGGAACACGGGAATCACCAGCTCAGAGCGGCGGACACTCGCCGCTTGAGCCAGCGACTGTCTTCCGGAGGGTTCCATGTCGTCGCTCGACGAGACACCAACGCCCGGCATTCCTCAGGCGCTGGGCGTCAACCGCGCGGCGAGGGAGATCATCCGGTCCACCGCGTCGCCGCCCTTGGCGTCGTAGCAGCCGGACAGGCCCTTGTAGATCAGCGGGATCAGCGGGTTGATCCGCAGCCCGTACTTGGTCGCCGCGCGCATGACCTTCGGGTTGCCGATCGCCTTCGCGAAGACGTTGCCCAGGCGGTAGTAGCCGCCCATCAGCTCCTTCAGCGCCAGCGGGTAGCCACGCAGCGCGCGCTCCCGCGACGAGCCCTCGGGCCGGGCCAGCGCCTGCACCACGAACTCCGCCGCGAGCTGCGCCGACTCCATCGCCGCCGAGATGCCCTCGCCGTTGAACGGGCTCACCATGCCGCCCGCGTCGCCGAGCAGCAGCAGGCCGTCGCGGTAGTGCGGGGTGCGGTTGAAGCCCATCGGCAGACCGGCGCCGCCGATCCTTCCGATCGCGTTCTCCTCGCGGTAGCCCCATTCCTCCGGCGTCGAGTCCAGCCACTGCCGCATCAGGGCGCGGTAGTCCATGTTCCGGAACGACTTCGACGTCGACAGCATCCCGAGCCCGACGTTCACCGTGCCGTCGCCCAGCGGGAACGCCCAGCCGTAGCCAGGCAGCAGCTGCGGGTTGCGCGGGTCCTTGCGGTCCCACAGCTCCAGGTGGCCCTCGATGAACGGGTCGTCGTGCCGCGGGCTCTTGTAGTACCGGCGCACGGCGACACCCATCGGGCGCTTCTCGTCGGTCTCGATGCCGATCGAGCGGGCCAGTCGCGCGGACACGCCGTCGCACGCCAGCACGAGCGGCGCGTGGTAGCGCACCGGGGTCTTCTCGGGCCCCTGCTTGCCCTCGACACCGATCACGCGGCCCGTGCGCTCGTCGGTGATCGCGCCGGTCACGGTGGTCCGCTCCAGCAGCCGGGCGCCGGCCTTGACCGCGGTCTTGGCCAGCAGGTCGTCGAAGTCCTGGCGGGTGCGCGAGACGCCGTAGGGCGGGTAGCTGGTCAGCTCCGGCCAGTCCAGTTCCAGCGTCAGCTCCGCGGTGAGGATCCGCAGGCCGCGGCTGTGCACCCAGCCGGCCTCCTGGCTGGTGTCGATGCCCAGGTCGATGAGCTGCTTCACACCACGCGGGGTGAGGCCGTCGCCGCACACCTTCTCGCGCGGGAACTCGGTCTTCTCCAGCACCAGGACGTCGATCCCGGCGCGCGCCAGGTACGTCGCGACGGTGGATCCGGCCGGGCCAGCGCCGACGACGATTACCTGAGCGTCCTGGGTCATGCCTCGGAGTTTACGGGCGGCTTGATCGCACGGTGGATGGCGACGACGCCGAAGGTCAGGTTCAGCCACTCCACCTTCGTCCAGCCGGCGCTCGCGATGATCTGCGCCAGGCTGCGCTGGTCGTGCCACGCGGCCATCGATTCGGCCAGGTAGGAGTAGGCCTCGGGGTTGGTCGAGGAGAACCGGCCGAGCAGCGTCATGGCCCGCAGGATGAACTTCTTGTAGACGAACCGGATCGGCGGGAATGTGGGGGTCGACACCTCGCAGATGACCAGCCGGCCGCCCGGCTTGACCACGCGCGCGATCTCTTCGAGCGCGGCCTTGGTGTCGACGAAGTTGCGGATGCCGAAGCTGATCGTCGCGGCGTCGAAGCTCTCGTCGGCGAACGGCAGGTGCAGCGCGTCGGCGGCGACCATCGGGACGCGGCGGTGCTTGCCGCTGCGGAGCATGCCGAGGGAGAAGTCCGCGGCGAGGCACCACGCGCCGCCGCGGGCGTACTCGGCGGTGGACACCCCGGTGCCCGCGGCGAGGTCGAGCACCCGCTCGCCGCGGCGGGCGTCCAGGACGCGGGACGTCGTCGTGCGCCATCGCCGGTCGAACCCGAACGTCATGACCGAGTTCGCCCGGTCGTAGCCCTCCGAGACGCCGTCGAACATGGCGGCGACCTCGTGCGGATCTTTGTCGAGGCTCGCACGGCTCATGTCAGGAGCCTAAAACAGACAACATCCCCTGCACGCTCGCGGGCCACGCGAACTCCTCCGCCCGCGCCCGGGAAGCCGCACGTCGCAGGTCCTCCGGGCTCTCCAGCAGGCCGGTCACGGCGGACGCGAACGCCCGCGGCACGTCCGGCACCGCGGCCCCGCATCCGGGCCGGACGATCTCGCGCAGCGCCGAGGACTGCGACACCACCACCGGCGTCCCGGACGCCAGCGCCTCCAGCGCCGCGAGCCCGAACGTCTCGTGCGGACCGGGCGCGAGCGAGACGTCCGCGCTGGCCAGCAGCCGGGCCACGGCGGCCCGGTCGGACACGAACCCGAGGAACGTGACCGGCAGCCCGCGCGCCCGCCGTTCCAGCGCCCGGCGGCGCGGCCCGTCCCCGGCGATCACCAGCCGCACCCGGTCCCCCGACTCGGTCAGCTCGGCGACCGTGTCCACGCTGCGCTCCACGTGCTTCTCCGGCGACAGCCGTCCACAGTGGACCAGCAACGCGTCGGCGCCGGAGGCCAGCTCGTGCCGCAGCCCGGGATCGTGGTGCGCGGGGCGGAAAGCCGCGAGGTCCACCCCGAGCGGGACCTGGCGGACGTTGGCGACGCCGATCCGGTCGAACTCCTCGCGGGCGAACGACGTGGTGCAGACGACCGTGTCGTAGTTGCCCGCCATGCGCCGGTTGGCGGCGTCGGCGACGCGGCGGGCCAGCGGACCGGGCACCAGGAACTGCTCCAGCAGCCGGTCCAGCCGCTCGTGTGAGATCACGACGCTGGGCACGTCACGCCGGTGCGCCCACACCCCCATCCCGCGCAGGGTCAGCCGGTCCGACACCTCCAGCCGGTCCGGGCGCAGCGCCGACAGCAGCGCCCGCACCCGGTACGGGTCGACCGCGCGGTAGCCGCCGGTGCCGGGGATCTTCGGCGCGGGCAGGCTGATCCGCCGCACCCCGGTCGGCAGCCGTTCCTCGGCGTGCCGGGGCCCCGGCACGACCAGCGTCACGCGGTGGCCGCTCGCCACGTAACCGGCGCCCAGGTGGTGCAGCGCCGTGCGCAGACCGCCGGACCTGGGCCCGTAGAAGTTCGCCAGCTGGACGATGTGCATGGCATCAGGCGGCTCGCGCGACGCGGCCGGTGACCACCTCGTAGTGGTTCACCAGCTCCGCGCACACCGCGGGCCACGTCCGGCGGAGCACGACCTTGCGGGCCTTGGTCCCCAGCCGTTCCCGCAGCGCCGGGTCACGCAGGTCGCGCACGCGCCGCACCAGCTCCTCGGCGAAGCCGGCCGGGTCGGGCGGCAGCAGGTAGCCGGTACGACCGGGCAGGACGAGGTCCCGCGGGCCGCCCGCGTCCGGCGCGAGCACCGGCAGCCCGGACGCCATCGCCTCCTGCACCGCCTGGCAGAACGTCTCGTGCGGGCCGGTGTGGACGAACACGTCCAGGCTCGCGTAGGCCGCGGACAGCTCGTCGCCGTAGCGGGCGCCGAGGAAGGCGGCGCCGGGCAGGCGTTCGGCCAGCTCCTCGCGGTCCGGCCCGTCGCCGACGACCACCAGCCGCACGCCGTCCACCCCGGCCAGCGCGGCGAGCCTGCCGACCTCCTTCTCCGGCGCCAGCCGCCCGACGAACCCGACCAGCAGCTCCCCGTTCGGCGCGAGCCGGGCCCGCAGGTCCGGGTCCGCGTGCTCCGGCGAGAACCGCTCGACGTCCACCCCCCGGCCCCACCGGTGCACGCGGGGCACGCCGTGCGCGCGCAGGTCCTCCACGGACTGGGTGGACGGCGCGAGCGTCCGGTCGGCCTTGGTGTGCAGCCGGCGCACCCATCGCCACGCGGCCCGCGCGCCGAGGCCGAGCCCGTACGCGGTGGCGAACCCGGCGATGTCGGTCTGGAACACCGCGATCGAGGGCACCCGCAGCCGCCGGGCCGCGGCCAGCCCGCGGGCGCCGACCACGAACGGCGAGGCCAGGTGCACCACGTCCGGCCCGAACGCGGTCAGCGCGGTCAGCACCGTGCGGGTGGGCAGGCCGATCGGCAGCGAGTTGACCACCGGCAGGTCCAGCGCCGGGATCCGCACCACGGGCGCGCCCCGGTAGTGCGTCGGCCCGGTGAGGCCGGGCGCGACCACCATCACGTCGTGGCCGGTGCCGGTGAGGTGCTCGATGATCCGCAGCACGGAGTTGGTCACGCCGTTCACCTGCGGGAGGAAGCTTTCGGTGACGATGGCGACGCGCACGATCCCCACCGTGGCAGCCGGTCCGGTTCGGGGAGAAAAGCCCGCGTGACCACGGGACCAACGGTGCCCGAACTTCACGAAGCTTTCTCCGCTTCACCTGGGTGTCGCGTCCCGGACATCTGCTGCCGCCACACTCGGCTGGCGTGACCCTCCTCTCCGCCCGTCCACCCCACCCGGTCGAACCGGGCTTGCTGTCGCGAGCGCTCGAGGTCGCCGGGCGGCTGGCCAACGACGCCACCGACGTGATCACGGCGACCGCGGGCCGGGGCGCCCACCCGGACGTGGCGGACTCGCCGTTCGACTGGGTCACCGACACCGACCGCATCCTGGAGCGGCACACCCGCCGCGTGCTGACCGCGGAGTTCCCCGGCATCCCCGTCGTCGGCGGCGAGTTCGGGGCCGACACCGGCGCGGACTCGGCGGCCTACCGCTGGGTGGTGGACCCGGTCGACGGAACGGCCAACTACGTCGCCGGGGTGCCGTGGTGCGCCTACAGCCTCGCGCTGGTGGACGCGTCCGGACCGGTCGTCGGGGTGGTCGCCGACCCCTACCGCGCCCAGATCTACGCCGCCGCCCGCGGCCGCGGCACGCGCGCCAACGGCAAGCCGGTCAAGCTGGTCGACCGGGACCGCATCGCCGGGTCGATCGTGTGCACCGAGCTGGCCCGCAAGGGGCCGTGGCCGGGCATGGGCTCGTTCATCGAACGCGCCGCCGAGGCGCACGCCGGGGTCCGCGTGCTCGGCTCGGCCGCGTTGTCGATCGCGCAGGTCGCGCTCGGGCACGCCATAGCCGCGGTGCTGCACAGCTACCACGAGTGGGACGTCGCCGGGTCGGTCGCGCTGGCCATCGAGGCCGGCGCCGTCGTGCTCGACCGGCGCGGGTCGGACAGCCCGCTGCCCACCGACGGCCTGCTCGTCGCCGCGCCCAGCGTCGCCGAGGAAGTCCTGTCGTGGTGGCAGGAAACCGAACGGGGCATCCGCGCGTCCTAGGGTCCGCACAAGATCACGGACCCGGGAGAACACCACATGCTGATCTACGGCTGGCGCAAGAGCGTCCAGGAGCTGGCCACCGCGACCTACCTGTGCGGGAACTGCCAGAACCCGAGCGCGCACGCGCTGCGCCGCGCCGTCACGAAGTTCACGCTGTTCTTCATCCCGCTGTTCCCGATCAGCTCGAAGTACTTCACGGTGTGCACCTTCTGCGGCATGACGAACAAGCTGACCAAGGACGAGGCGCAGCAGGTCCAGGCCATGCAGCAGCAGGCGCCGCAGCCCGTGCCGCAGCAGCCGCCCGTGCCGCAGGCCGGTTACCCGCAGGCCGGGTACCCGCAGCCGGGTCACGCGCCGCAGCAGCACGTGCAGCAGTACCCGCAGCAGCAGATCCAGCCGCCGCGCCAGGGGTTCTAACGCGCCACGCGGTAGCGGAGGAAGGCGACCTTCCCGCTGAGAGTGCGGTTTTCGACGAGTTCGAGGTCCACCCGGCGCTCCCGGCGGGCGAAGAACGGGGTGCCACCGCCGACGAGCACCGGGTGGACCCGCACGAGGTACTCGTCGATCAGCCCGGCCGCGGCGACCTCGGCGGCGAGGGTCGCGCCGCCGATCGCGATGTCGCCGTCCCCCGGCTCGGCGCGCAGCCGCTCGATCTCCTCGGCCGGGCTGCCGGAAGCCAGCCGCGCGTTGCCCTCCACCGCGGACAGCCTGGTGGAGAACACGACCTTGGGCATCGCCTTCCAGATCGCGTCGACGCCGCGCACCTCCTCGATGGCGAGGCGGAAGACCTCCTCGGTGGGCGCCGACCAGTCGAACCGGCCGTCCGGCCCGACGATGTAGCCGTCCAGCGAGACGGACATGGAGTAGGTGACGCTGCGCACGGGAGCCCCTCGCTGCCGGAGGTCAGCCGGACTTCACCGGAGTCTCGGCCTCGGCGAGGGCGACCTCCGGCTCGGTCACCGCCGGCTCGCGGCGCAGTCGCTGGCGGATCAGCCAGGCCACCGCGCCCGCGACCACCCAGGTGATCAGGATCGTGGTGCCCAGCGGCAGCAGCGTCAACGTGGCCGTGCGGCCCGCGACGCGGGCCAGGTCCGGGTCGGTCGCGTCGTACTCGATGCGCACCAGGTCGCCCGCGACCAGGCCGCCCGGGTAGAGCACGCCGTTGGACGGGCTGTGCACGATGCCGTCCGGCGTCTCGAACCGGATGATCGTCCGGTCCCAGGCCACCGCGTCCACCTCGGCCGTCGCCGTGCCCAGGTTGCCGGTGATCGCCTGGTCGTTGCGGATCGCGGCGAGCAGCAGCCCGGCGCAGAGCACGGTGATCACGACGGCGACGGCGAGCACGCAGCGACGGCCGATCTTCAGCCACCACAGAGTCCTCGCCGTCACTCCACCGAGCATAGAAGGTGCGGGTTAACGGCTGTCTCCGGCCGCCAGCAGCTGGTGAGTGCGCTGGATGGCGGGGTAGGACCGCGGCTGGGCGGCGGCACGCAGGGTCGCCGCGCCGTTCGGGCCGGTGGCCGGCTTGCCCGCGGTGAACAGCCAGGTCTGGAACAGCTGCTGCAGCGGCTTGCCGGAGACCTCCTCCGCCAGCGCGACGAAGTCGCTGATGCGGGCGTCGTCACCCCGGTGCCGGGCCACCCAGGTGCGCAGGATCGTGAAGAACGCGTCGTCGCCGACGGCGGTCCGCAGGGCCTGCACGGCCAGCGCGCCGCGGTCGTACACGGCGTCGTCGAACTGGTTGGCCGCGCCCGGGTCGCCGGGCAGGACCTGCCAGAACGGGTCGTCGGTCGGGTAGGAGTCATAGACGTACTGGGCGAGCTCGGCCGCGGTGCCCTCGCCCTGGTGCTCCGACCACAGGTACTCGGCGTAACTGGCGAAGCCCTCGTTGAGCCAGATGTCGCTCCAGCGGCCCAACGAGACGGAGTCGCCGAACCACTGGTGCGCGTTCTCGTGCGCGACGACCGAGGTGTTCGTCCCGGAGACGAAGAACTTGTTGCTGTACACCGGCCGCGTCTGGGCCTCCAGCGCGAAGGTCAGGCCGGTGCTGACGACCCCGCCCTGAGCCTCGAACGGGTACTCGCCGAACTGGCTCGCGAGGAACTCGACGATCTCCGGGGTGCGCTCGACGCTGGCCTTCGCCGCGCCCAGCGAATCGCCGGTGGCCGGGTCGTAGGCGGTGACGAACGGCTGCCCGCCGGGCGTGGTGGCCTGGTTGACCTCGAACTTCCCGACTTCGAGGGTGGTCGCGTAGGTGTTCTGCGGCTGGGTGCTGCGCCAGTTCCAGCGCGTCCAGCCGGCCCGCTGCTTGGTCTTGCGGACGAGCGTGCCGTTGGACAGGGCGGCGACGTCGTCGGGCACCTCGACCGAGACGTCGTAGGTGGCCTTGTCGGTCGGGTGGTCGCTGGCCGGGTACCACCACTGCGAGTTCTGCGGCTCGTCGACGGCGAGCGCGCCGTCCGGGGTCTTCTTCCACGCGGTGTAGCCGTCGATGACGACCTTGGACGGGGTGTCGGCGTAGGTGACGACGACGGTGACCGGCTGGTTCTTCGCGAGCGGCTTGGCCGGGGTGACCTCCAGCTCGCCCTCGCGGACGGTCCGGAAGGCGGCGGGCACGTTGTCGACCCGGATCCCGCTCACGTGGAGCCCGAAGTCGAGGTCGAAGCTGGACAGCTCCTGCGTGGTCCTGGCGAGGATCGTCGTGGTGCCGGCGAGCTGGTCGGTGGCCGGCTGGTAGGTGAGGCGGATGTCGTAGTGGGCGACGTCGTAGCCGCCGTTGCCGGCGTACGGGTAGTAGGGGTCGCCGGCTCCGGCAGCGCCCGGGGCGGGCGCGGCGGAGGCGGTCGAAGCGAGGAGCACGATCGCGATTCCGGTGGTCACGGCCCCCAGGCCGGCGCGAGTTCGCAGACGCATGGCGGGGACGCTAGCGGGAAAACTTCCCACCGGACACGTCCGAAAGATGGTTCCCGCTAACTGAGAGCGGTGGACACCGCCGAGCGGATGCGGGCGTGCAGGTCGCGGTGGCGCGACCGGTCCACCTGCACCTCGACCACCCGCAGACCGGGCGCCGGGCGCAGCGCCTCGCGGAACTCCTCGATCGTCCCGGCCCGCACGTGCGGGATGCCGAACCCGGCGCACAGCGCCGAGAGGTCCGCGCCGTGCGGGGTGCCGAACACGTGCTCGAACGCGTCCCGGTGCTCGGGCGCCCCTTGCTCCAGCAGCGAGAAGATCCCGCCGCCGTCGTCGTTGAGCACCACGATCGTCAGGTCCGGGCGCGTCTCCGGCGGCCCGGCAAGCAGGCCGTTCACGTCGTGCAGGAACGTCAGGTCGCCGAGCAGCGCGTACGACTGCCCGCGGTGCACCGACGCCGCGCCGATCGCCGTCGACACCGTGCCGTCGATGCCCGCCACGCCACGGTTGCGGTGCACCAGCACGTCCGGCCGCATCCGGCCGGCCAGCGCCACGTCCCGCGCCGGGTTGGACGAGCCGACCACCAGCAGCGCGTCCGGTGGCAGGGCGTCGACCAGCTCGGACGCCAGCCGCAGCCCGCTCGGCCACTGCTCGCGCCGCAACGCCGTGCCGACCGCCTCGTTCGCCAGCGCGTCCGCCCGCTGCCACGCGGCCAGCCACTCCGGATCGGCCGGCTTGGTCGGCGAGTCGAACCACTGCCCGACCTGCCGCACGTTGTGGGCGGGCGCGGGCCAGTCCGAGTCCGGGCGGACCAGCAGCACCTCGACGTCGGAGTCCGACAGCAGCTGCTGGATCTGGCGGAACACCGTCGGCCTGCCCAGGCACAGCACCTGCTCCGGCTTGTGCCGCCGGATGAACTCCTCGGCGCCGAGCAGCCACACGCCCGACGAGATCGCCGACGTCCCGAGCAGGCCCAGCCCGCCGGTCTCCGAGATCACCGGCCAGCCGTGCTGCTCACCCCACTCACCGGCCGCCCGCACCCCGCTGTCGCACGCGATGACCAGACCGCAGCGCGCCGACGGGACCACGAACGACGGCAGCGCGCCGAAGTCCGGCAGCTCGGTCCAGCGCTCCCCGCCGGGGCGGCCCTCCAGCGACTCGAACCACTCGTCGTCGCCGTCGGGCACCAGCGGCTCGCGGAACGGGACGTTCAGGTGGACCGGGCCGCACCGCCATTCGCCGTACGCCGCGTTCCATGCCCGGCAGATCTGGCTGCGCCAGTACGCGTTCTGGCCACCGCGCCGCTCGGCGACGGCCAGCTCGTCGAAGTACCGCACCGCGCCGCCGTAGAGCCGCTGCTGCTCGATGACCTGGTTCGCGCCCGCGGCCCGCAGCTCCGGCGGGCGGTCGGCGGTGAGCACGATCAGCGGGACCCCGGCGCGGTCGGCCTCCAGGACGGCCGGGTGGAAGTTCGCCGCCGCGGTGCCGCTGGTGCAGACCACGGCGACCGGTCGTCCGGTGCGCGCCGCGATGCCCAGCGCGAGGAAGCCCGCGCCCCGCTCGTCGATGCGGACGTGCAGCTGGAGGCGCCCGGCGGCGGCCGCGTCGTACAGCGCCAGCGACAGCGGCGCGTTGCGCGAACCGGGGCAAAGCACCACGTGCGAGACGGTGTTGCGGACGAGTTCGTCCACGATCACCTTGGCCTGGGCGGTCGACGGATTCACCGGGGACCCCCCGGCGTGTCACCCGTCACCACAGTCACACGGCCTATTCTCCCAAACGTGCATGACGCCCAGGTTTCCGAGCTGTTCGACCCGTCCGCCTGGACCGAAATCGAGGGTTTCGGTTTCACCGACATCACCTATCACCGTTCCGTCGAGGCCCGCTCCGGCAAACGCGTCGTGCGCGTCGCGTTCGACCGCCCCGAGGTTCGCAACGCCTTCCGCCCGCACACCGTCGACGAGCTGTACCGCGCTCTCGACCACGCGCGGATGAGCTCAGATGTCGGCTGCGTCCTCCTGACGGGGAACGGTCCCTCGCCGAAGGACGGTGGGTGGGCGTTCTGTTCCGGTGGTGACCAGCGTATTCGCGGTCGGTCCGGGTATCAGTACGCGAGCGGCGAGACCTCCGACACGGTGGACCCCGCGCGGGCCGGCCGCCTGCACATCCTGGAGGTCCAGCGGCTGATCAGGTTCATGCCGAAGGTCGTGATCGCGGTGGTCCCTGGCTGGGCCGCGGGCGGCGGGCACTCGCTGCACGTGGTGTGCGATCTCACCCTCGCCTCGGCCGAGCACGCGCGGTTCAAGCAGACGGACGCCGACGTCGGCTCGTTCGACGGCGGGTTCGGGTCGGCCTACCTGGCACGCGAGGTCGGGCAGAAGTTCGCGCGGGAGATCTTCTTCCTCGGCCGCGAGTACACCGCCGAGCAGATGCACCGGATGGGCGCGGTCAACGCGGTCGTCCCGCACGCCGAGCTGGAGGCCGAGGCGCTGCAGTGGGGCTGGGAGATCCTCGGCAAGTCGCCGACGGCCCAGCGGATGCTGAAGTACTCGTTCAACCTGATCGACGACGGGCTGGTCGGGCAGCAGGTCTTCGCGGGCGAGACCACCCGGCTGGCCTACATGCAGGACGAGGCCGTCGAGGGGCGGGACGCGTTCCTGCAGAAGCGGGACCCCGACTGGTCCGCCTTCCCCTACTACTACTGAGGTGCGCGTGCGCGAGGTCTGGCTGCGGGGTCCGGAGTCGGTCGACGAGCTGGCCGGGGCACTGGCCGCGGCGCTCGACGGGGGCGAGGCGGTGCTGCCGCTGGACGGCGGCGACCCCAAGGCCGCCGGGCTGCTGGCGGGCATGCGGCCGGACGAGCCGGTGGAGCCGGGCACCGCGGTGATCATCGCGACCTCCGGGTCCACCGGCGAGCCCAAGGGCGTGCTGCTGTCCGCCGAGGCGCTGCAGGCCTCCGCGGCGGCCACGCACGCGCGGCTCGGCGGGCCGGGACGGTGGCTGCTCGCCACGCCCGCGAACTACATCGGCGGCCTGCAGGTGCTGGTCCGGTCGATGCTGGCCGGACAGCCGTTCGCGGTGCTGCCGCCCGGGCCGTTCCGGGCGGAACGCTTCGCCGAGGCCGCGCGGCCGGTGCTCGCCGGGAACGGGCCGCGCTACACCGCGATGGTTCCGACCCAGCTGACCCGGCTGCTCGACGCCGGCGGCCCCGGCCTGGACGCGGCAAAGGCGTTCGACGCGATCATCCTCGGCGCCGCCGCGACCACCCCGGCCTTACGCGCCCGCGCCAAGGAGGCCGGGGTGCGGATCGTCCCGTCCTACGGGATGAGCGAGACCGCGAGCGGCTGCGTCTACGACGGGGTGCCGCTGGACGGGGTCGACGTGCGGATCGCCGACGACGGCCGGATCCTCATCTCCGGGCCGGTGCTCACCCACGGCTACCGGCTGCGGCCCGACCTCACCGCGGCGGCGTTCGACGGCGGCTGGTTCCGCACCGGGGACCGCGGGCAGCTGCGCGACGGGCGCCTGGAAGTCCTCGGCCGCCTCGACGACGTGATCAACACCGGCGGGGTGAAGGTGTCCGCGGCGGCGGTGGAACGCCTGATCACGTCCCTGCCCGGGGTGCGGGAGACGTGCGTCGTCGGGCTGCCGGACGCGGAGTGGGGCCAGGTCGTGGCGGCCGCGGTCGTGCCCGAGGGCGAGGTGCCGGACGTGGACGAGCTGCGGGCGGCGGTGCGTTCGGCGGCGGGTGCGGCGGCCGTGCCGAAGCGGGTCGAGTTCGTTACCACACTCCCGCTGCGCGGGCCCGGCAAAATCGACCGAACAGCGGTCGCGGAGCAGATTTTTCCCCCGGTTGGTTGACATCCGGGGCGGGCCGTTTTTCAGTTAGCCAATGATCTCGCTGAAACGTCTCCTGGTCGCGGCCGTCGGTGCCGCGTTCGCCGTCCTCGCGGTGGCCGGCACGGCGGCGGCCGATCCGCCCCTGCCGGACTCCGGCACGCTCACCTGGTCCGTACCGGTCGCCGCGGAGTAAGCGCGCTCGACGAGAATGCAGTCATGGCGACTGTGACGGAGTGGATCGAGGGTGCCCGGCCGCGGACGCTGCCCAACGCGGTGGCTCCCGTGGTGGCGGGCGTGGGGGCGACGATCCAGCTGGGGGCGTTCACCTGGTGGCAGTCGTTGCTGGCGCTCCTCGTGGCGCTCGCGCTGATCATCGGCGTCAACTTCGCCAACGACTACTCCGACGGCATCCGCGGCACGGACGCCGACCGGGTCGGGCCGCTCCGCCTGGTCGGCTCCGGTGCCGCGGCGCCGAAGCTCGTGCTCACCGCCGCGCTGACCTGCTTCGGCGTGGCCGGGGTGCTCGGGCTGGTGCTGGTGGCGGTCACCGGGCGGTGGTGGCTGCTCGCGATGGGGGCCGCGTGCATCCTCGGCGCCTGGTTCTACACCGGCGGCCGGAAGCCCTACGGCTACGCGGGGCTCGGCGAGGTCGCGGTGTTCATCTTCTTCGGCCTGGCCGCGGTGCTGGGCACCGTGTACGTGCAGGCCGGGCGGATCAGCTGGGAAGCGCTGGGGGCCGCGGTGGCCGTCGGGTGCTTCTCGATGGCCGTACTGGTGGCCAACAACCTGCGGGACATCCCGACCGACCGGGTGGCCGGGAAGGTGACCCTCGCGGTGCGGCTTGGGGACGCCGGCACGCGGCGGTTCTACCTGGCGCTGATCGCGGTGCCGTACGCGGTGACGGTGCTGCTGGCGGTGTGGCACCCCTGGCTGCTGATCGCGCTGGTGACGGCGCCGCTGCTGCGGACCCCGGTGCGGGTGATCACGAGCGGGGGGAACGGGCCGGGGCTGATCCCGGTGCTGAAGGACACCGGGTTGGCGATGCTGGCCTGGTCGGTGCTGACCGCCGTGGGACTCGCGGTCAGCTGACCCACTTGCCCGTCGCCAGGAACCGCTCCATGCGGGCCGTGTGCGGGGTCAGGTCGAAGCCCTGCTCGGCGATCCAGTCGTCGTTGTAGTAGGTGTGCGCGTACCGCTCGCCGCCGTCGCAGATGAGGGTTACCACGCTGCCCACCTGGCCGGCTTCGAGCATGCCCGCGATGATCTCGAAGGCGGCGTAGAGCGCGGTGCCCGTCGAGCCGCCCGCCCAGTGGCCGGTGCGCTCCCGCAGCAGCCTGATCGCCGCCATGGACGCGGCGTCCGGAACCTGGATCATGTGGTCGATGACCGTCGGCACGAAGGACGGCTCCACGCGCGGCCGTCCGATGCCTTCGATGCGTGACGGCATGCCCGTGGTGTAGTCCATCGCGCCGGTCTGCCACGCCCCGTAGAACGACGAGTTCTCCGGGTCGGCCACCGCGATCTTCGTGGTGTGCCGCCGGTAGCGCACGTACCGGCCGAACGTCGCGCTCGTCCCGCCGGTGCCCGCGCCCACCACGATCCACGACGGCACCGGATGCCGTTCCGCGCGCATCTGCGCGAACACCGACTCCGCGATGTTGTTGTTGCCGCGCCAGTCCGTCGCCCGCTCGGCGTAGGTGAACTGATCGAGGTAGTGCCCGCCGCACTCCGCGGCCAGCCGCTCGGCCTCGCTGTACATCGCGGACGGCACGTCCACGAAGTGACACCGCCCGCCGTAGAACTCGATCAGCTCGATCTTCTCCCGGCTGGTCTTGCGCGGCACCACCGTCACGAAGTCCAGCCCGAGCATCCGCGCGAAGTACGCCTCGCTCACCGCGGTCGAGCCGCTGGACGCCTCGATCAACGTCGTTTCCGGGCCGATCTGCCCGTTGACCAGCGCATAGAGCAGCAGGGACCGCGCCAGCCGGTGCTTGAGCGAGCCGGTCGGGTGCACCGACTCGTCCTTCAGGTACAGGTCCACGCCCCACTCGGGCGGCAGCGGGAAGCAGTGCAGGTGCGTGTCGGCGCTGCGGTTGGCGTCGGCCTCGATCAGGCGGATCGCCTCGCGCACCCACGCCCTATTCGTCGCCGGCATCCTCGCCCCGCAGCTGGGCCCGCAGCTTCGCGCGCTCCCGCGCCCGGTGCTCGTTGCGCACCGCGAGACCTGCGGTGACCCGCGCATTCAGCTTGCGGAACACGAGCAGCCCGACCGGCAGGCCGACCACCACACCGACGGCGACGGCGACCAGCAACGGCACCTTCACCAGGACGAGCACGGCCGCCACGACGACGATCAGCCCGAACCGCGCGAGCAGGTAAAGCGTCAGGTCACGGCCCAGATGAGTACGGGTCTCGCTCACGTTTGACGAGCCTACGCGCCGGTCTGCGGCGGGTCTTCCAGCACCGTGTTGTTCGGCCTGCCCTCAAAGCGCGTGGACAGCACCACCGTGGTCCGCGTGCGCGCCACCCCGGCGATCCGGCGCAGCCTGCCCAGCGTGTGCTCCAGGTCGTCGACCGTCGGCACCCGCACCTTCACCACGAACGCCTCGTCCCCGGCGACCGCGTAGCAGCTCTCGACCTCGGGCAGCGCCCCCAGCTCGTCGGCCACGTCGTTGTCCTCGGCGGTGTCGGTCGGCTGGATGCCGACCAGCGCCGTCACGCCGAGACCGACCGTGCTCGGATTGACGGTCGCGTGGTACCCGGTGATCACCCCGGCCGCCTCCAGCTTGCCGACGCGCTCGTGCACGGACGACGCGGACAGGCCCACGGTTCTGCCCAGCTCCGCGTAGGTGGCACGGCCGTTCAAGCGCAACGCGGCGATGATCTTGCGGTCCAGGGCATCCACGCGGACCAGCCTAGGCGGCCTTTACCCACGGCCCGCGACCGCTGCCGGCACCGTTGCTTAGCGTCCACAAGCTGGGCGTTTTGTCCATTACTTACCCTTTACTCTTCGACAACCGTTCGAGTACCTGGCGGGTGAGATGCCACGATTGCCGTGTTGATCGAACCGGGGCGTCGACCTCCGGTTTAGCAGTTTGGTCGTGAAGGAGGCGGAAAATGACCGCTAGCACGGGAGGGCGCCTGCTGACGCCCGGCGAAGTCGCCGCGTTGTTCCGGGTGGACCCGAAGACCGTGACCCGGTGGGCGACCGCGGGCCGCATCGGCTCGATCCGCACCCCCGGTGGGCACCGGCGGTTCCGGGAGTCCGAGGTCAACGCCCTGCTGGCCGAGCTCACCACGGACGCGAACGAACCCGCGCGCGTCTGAGCAGGTGGCGAGAACCCCGCGGACCGGCCCGGCCGGACCCGCGGGGCCCGGGCGCGTCAACCGGAACTCACGCCGGAGGGGTTACCCTCGGTACAGCAGTTCCGCGCCAACGCACTCGGAAGGGAGCGGGGATGATCTACCTGCTCGCAGCGATCGGAGCGCTCACCATCGCTGTCCTGTTGTGGCGAGCCTTCGGCCCCGAGCACGTCGGGGTGTCCTCGCGAGCGACCGTCCCGCCGGACGACGACCCCGAATTCCTGCGCAAGCTCGGCGAGCAGAAGCCGCCGAAGTCCGAGGAAGACTGATCGCCTGCTCTTCTCCACCTGCGCAACTCGCACCGCCGCGGGTTCTCAGGAGCCCCCTCGCGAGGACAGCGCCGACGTGGTGACGGCACTGTCGCGCGGAGCGATCCCACAGCCCGGGAACACGGCGGCGCGAAGCGCCTCGATGAGGGGCGGTGGTCGGGTGGCGGGCGGGATTCCGAGGTTCCGCTACCCGCACCGCTGCGTGGGCCGCCTCTGGAATTCTCTCTACCGTTTACCGGGGAAGGCGTCCGCCATCGTGGCCGCCAACTCCAGGAGCGCCATGCGCGTCTCCGGTGTCAGGCGCTCCAGCTCGATCTCCGCGCCCTCTTCGAGGTGCGGGTCGAACGGGATCCGGCACACCGCGCGGGTCCGCGCCGCGAAGTGCGCGGCCAGCTTGTCCAGGTCCACCGAGCCGGCCTTCGGGCGGACCGAGTTGATCACGGTCACCGACCGCTTCACCAGGTCGCCGTAGCCGTGGGCGTCCAGCCAGTCCAGCGTCGCCGAGGCGCTGCGCGAACCGTCGACCGAACCGGACGACACCACGACCAGCGCGTCGGCCGCGTCCAGCACGCCCTTCATCGCCGAGTGCATCAAGCCGGTGCCGCAGTCGGTGAGCACGATGTTGTAGAAGTGCTCCAGCAGGTTGACCGTGCGCAGGTAGTCGCTCTCGGAGAACGCCTCCGACACCGCCGGGTCCTGCTCGCTGGCGAGGATCTCCAGCCGGCTCGACCCCTGTGACGTGTAGGCCCGGACGTCGCTGTAGCGCGTGATCTTGTCCGCGTCCCGCAGCAGGTGCCGCACCGTCGCCGTGGTCTCGATCGGGATCTTCTGCGACAGCGTGCCGCGGTCCGGGTTCGCGTCCACCGCGATCACCCGGTCACCACGCAGCGCCGCGAACGTCGAGCCGAGCGTGGTGGTGATCGTGGTCTTGCCGACCCCGCCCTTGAGGCTCAGCATCGCGATGCGGAAGCACCCGCGCAGCGGCTGGTTCACCCGCGCGACCAGCTCCCGCTGCCGCTGCTCCTGCGGGCTCTCCCCCGGGTTGATCAGCTTGCCGGAGGCGACGTAGACCGCCTTGCGCCAGCCCGACTGGGGCACGCGCTTCGGCGGCCGCACCGGGCGGTCGGGCGCGGCGTGACGCGGCCGCGAGGGCTGCGGCAACGGCGGGTACGGGTACTGCGGCTGCCCGTACTGCTGCTGTTGCAGCGGGGGCAGGTTCGGGTCGTAGCCGGGCTGCTGGTGCCGCGGCGGCGGAGGAGCCGGGTGCGAGGTGGAGTCGGTTCGTTCGTCGGAGAAGTAGGACTCGGGTTCGCGCGGCTCGGTCATCAGCCGACCCCGGCGTAGGAATGCAGGCCCGTGGTGACGAGGTTGACGAAGAACAGGTTGAACACCGTCACCGCGAAGCCGACGGTGTTGATGACCGCCGCGCGGGTGCCGCGCCAGCCCGCCGTCGCCCGCGAGTGCAGGTAGGCGGCGTAGACGATCCACGCGATGAACGCGGTGGTCTCCTTCGGGTCCCAGCCCCAGAACCGGCCCCAGGCGGCCTCGGCCCACACCGCGCCGCACAGCACGCCGAACGTGAACAGCGGGAACGCGAACACGGTGGTGCGGTAGGCGATGCGGTCGAGCACGTCGGCCGCGGGCAGCCGCGAGCCGAACCGGGCGAAGCGCTTCGGGTCGCGCTCGTGCGCCGAGCGGACCAGGTACAGGATGCTGGCGACACCGGGCACCAGGAAGATGCCGGACGACGCGGCCGCCGCGGAGACGTGGATGACCAGCCAGTACGACTGCAGCGCGGGCTGGACCGGCGCGGCGACGGTGTAGAGCATCGTGCCGCCGACGAACATCAGGATGACGACCGGCAGCAGCAGGAAGCCGGACAGGTGGCGGGCCGGGAACTTGCGGATCACCACGAGCCAGGTCACCACGGCGATGAACGTCACCGCCATGATGTATTCGTACATGTTGCCCCACGGCACGCGGTGCGTCGCCAGACCACGCAGCACCAGCGCGGCCAGGTGCAGCAGCGCGCCCAGGACGGTCAGCGCGGCGCCCATGCGGCCGATGCGCTCGGCGCGGCCACGGGCGGCGCGGGCCGCGGGAGTTTCAGCCGGAGGGGTGACGGTCTCGGTGCTGTCCGGGCCGCCGGCGCCGACGAGTTCACGCGCCCGCTCCCGGGTGCGCTCGGCCGCGCGGCGCCCCTTGGCGCCGAAGGACTGTTCGATGAGGAAGAAGACCAGCGCCAGTACGTAGATCGCGGTCGCCGTCGTGTAGGACCAGTCGCTGTACTGGGACAACGTTTCATCAACAACAGCGCCCGGCATTTCCGCTTACCTCCGTTTGCCTGTGAGCAGCTCTTCCGCGATCCGGGTGAACTCCTCGCCGTAGCCCGCCTGGTCGGTGCGGGCGAGCCCGCCCACCGCGACCACGGTACCCGTCCCGCCCTCGCCGGCCGGGACGACCCGCACCCACAGCCTGCGACGTTTGATCAGCAACGACAACCCGAGGCCGAGGAACATCGCGACCGCGAACCCGAGCACGTAGGTCTGGGTCGGGTCGTGCGAGATCTGCAGCGACACGAAGCGCTGCACCCCGTCGAACCGCACCACGGTGCCGTCGTCGAGGGTGACCGACTGGCCGACGTTCAGGTTCGAGCGGGCGACGCGGCTGAGGCGGCCGTCGTCCACCATGGACTGGTCGATGGAGAAGATCGACTGGCTCTGCCCGGAGTCGAGGCCGAGGTCGCCGCGCATCACGTCGACCGCGACCATCGGGTTGGTCATCTCCGGGCCGCCGCCGGTCAGCACCCCGCCGTGCAGCAGGCCGTCCGGCGCGAACAGGCCGGTGATCGCGAGCTGCTTGGTGCGCCGCTCGAACGGGTCGGTGATGTTCGGCGGGTCGAACTTGGTCGCGCCCTCGTTGAGCGTCCCGGTGCCGTCGGTCGGGCGCCATTGCGTGGCCTGCGTGCGGGTGGTGCCGTCCGGCCAGGTGATCGTGAAGATCGGCGAGTAGCCGTTGCCCAGCAGGTAGACGCGGTCGCCTGCCAGGCGCAGCGGCGAGTTGACCTCGAGCAGGTAGTCGCGCCAGGTGCCGGTCTCCAGGTCCGCGCCCGCCTGGTACTGGACGTTCGACTTGTACTGGATCGGCTGGCCGGCCTCGGTGAACTCGGCGGTGAAGTCGTTGACCTTGACGCAGAACGGGTTCAGGTCGGTGCCGTCGACGCGCAGGCCGGGGGTGAACGAGTCGTAGGCGTAGATCCCGGAGTTGCAGAACTGGGACCCGTTGGCCTGGACGATCACCTGGCCCTCGTAGGTGTACATCTTGCCGAGCGCGAACGCGATGATCAGCCCGAGCATCCCGAAGTGGAAGACCAGGTTGCCGGTCTCGCGGAGGTACCCGCGCTCGGCGCTGATCGTGCGGGCCCCACCCTCCTCCGCGCGCTCGACGCTGCGCCAGCCCTTGAGCCGATCGCGAGCGGCGGCGATGACCTCGTCCGGGTCGCGCGGCGTGGTGGCCTCGGCGAAGTGCGGCAGCCGGGACAGGTTGCGCGGGGTCAGCACCGGCTTGGCGCGCATCGACTTGAAGTACTCGACGCTGCGCGGCAGCAGGCAGCCGATCAGCGAGATCATCAGCAGCAGGTAGATCGCCGAGAACCAGACGCTGGAGTAGACGTCGAAGAACTGCAGGCGGTCCAGCAGCGTGCCCCACCAGCCGTGGTCGGCGATGTACTGCTCGGTCTTCGGGGCGTTCAGCGTGCGCTGCGGCAGCAGGGCGCCGGGCAGCGCAGCCAGCGCGAGCAGGAAGAGCAGGATCAGCGCGGTGCGCATCGCGGTGAGCCCGCGCCAGGTGTTGCGCAGGAACGCCAGGACACGCTTGGCGGGCGAGTTGCGGTACGGCTTGGGGTCCGGGGGCGCTTCGGTCGCGGTCACAGCGGCAGCACCGTGTCCGTGACGAAGGCGTCGCGCAGCCAGCTGACCAGCTCGCCCCACAGGCCGGTGACCAGCAGGACCCCGACGACGAGGAGCAGCCCGCCGCCGAAGATCTGCACCCGGCGGCCGTTGCGGCGCAGCCAGTCGGTGGCGCGCACGGCCCAGCGCGCGCCGAACGCGATGAGCAGGAACGGCAGGCCGAGGCCCAGGCAGTAGACCAGGACCAGCAGGAACCCGCGGGCGCCGCTGGAGCCGGTGCCCGCGGCCAGCGCGAGCACCCCGGACAGCGTCGGGCCGATGCACGGCGTCCAGCCGAGACCGAACACCGCACCCAGCAGCGGCGCGCCGAGCAGGCCGCCGCGCGGCACGCGGTGCGACCGGACGTCGCGCTGCAGGGCCGGGATGAGGCCGAGGAACACCAGGGCCATCGCGATCGTCACCACGCCGCCGACGCGCTGCAGCAGGTCCTGGTTGACCAGCAGGGCGTCGGCGAGCCACACCAGGCTGCCGACCCCCGCGGCGAACACGACGGTGAAGCCGAGGACGAACAGGCCGGCCGCGCCGACGACGGCGTAGCGGCCCTTCTTGCGGTCCTCGTCCGCGGTCACGGCGGGCGCGTCCGCGCCGACCAGCGCGGCGAGGTAGGCGAGGTAACCCGGCACGAGCGGGACGACGCACGGCGAGGCGAACGAGATGGCGCCGGCGAGCAGGGCGACCCCGGCGGCGAGCAGCAGCGGCCCGGAGGTCGCCAGCTCGGTCACGGAGTTCACGGTTCGAGGGTAAGCAGTGAGTTCGGTGTGAGTTCACCGGGATGGTCTCGGCCGATCGGCCGAGGACGGCGAGCTCTTCGACCGAAGCCGGCGCCGTGGTCCGCACCATACCTTTTCGCCCATGACGATTCCGCTGCGTGTCCACGCGTCGCTGTCCGTGCTGGTCGGAGCCCCGCTGGTGTGGGAAATCACCCGCACCGAAGTCGCCTGGCGCTCGGTCCCGTTCCTGCTGTGCTGCGCGCTGACCGCCGCCGCGCCGTGGGCCGCGCTGCACCTGCGGTGGTGGGCCGGGGCGCTGATGGCCTCCGCCGGCGTGCTCGGCTCGGCCGGTGCGCAGCTCGCGATGGACCACCTCGTCACCCGGCCCGAGGTGGTGAACCTGCCCGCCGTGCAGGTCGCCGGCGTGCTCGCGGTGCTGGTGATCGTCCTGCGCGGCGCCGGGAAGTGGGGCGCCCCGCTGGGCGTGGCCGGGCTGACGCTGTCCACCGCCGCGGCCGCCGTCGCGATCCAGCAGTGGGCGCGGGTCTCGCCCCAGCTCGCGACACCGCACCCGCCGACGGTCGCCGGGACCGCGTTCCTGCTGTTCGGCGGCGCGCTGGCGCTCGGGGTCTTCCTGCGCTCGGGTTATTCGGCCGCGAGCCGCTGGACCACCGGCTCGATGTCGCTGGCCAGGATGGACCGCAGGTAGACCGCGGCCACCCGCTGCTGCTTGTCCAGGATGATCGTGGACGGCACGACGTTGCGCGGGTAGCCGGACAGCTGCAGCAGGCTGCGGCCCGGCGGGTCGTAGATCGACGGGTAGGTCAGCTGCCGGTTGCGCACGAAGTCCTGCGGCGCCGAGCGGTCGTCGTCGCGGACGTCGAGGCCGAGCACCTGCACGCCGTTGGCCTGGTGCGCCAGGTAGAGCTTCTCCAGCTCCGGCGCCTCGGTGCGGCACGGCGCGCACCACTGGCCCCAGATGTTGATCACGACGACCTTGCCGGCGTAGTCCGCGACCGAGATCGTCTTGCCCTCGGTCATCAGGTCCTCGCCGGACAGGTTCGGGATCGGCTGCCGGTCGGCGCCCTCGTAGAGGATGTCGGTCTTGCCGCCGGGCGCGACGAACTCGAAGTTGCTGCCCTGCGACACCGCGTCGTTCCCGGTGCTGCACCCGGCGAGCACGCAGAGGCTCGCCAGCACGGCCGCGAGGATCCGCTTCATGCCCCGGTCACCTTCGGGTCGGTGGCGCCGGCCGGCTCGCTGTAGACGATCTTCACCAGCTCCTCGCCGTCGAAGACCAGGCTGGTCAGCGACGCGAGCGAGCACTGGCGGCGGCGCGGGTCGTGCCACAGCGGCTTGGCCTCCAGGAACCGGCGCAGCGTCCAGATCGGCAGCTGGTGCGACACGCACAGCGCCTCGTGGCCCTCGGCCTTGGAGCGGGCCCGCAGGACCGCGCCGAGCATCCGGTGCGCGATCTCCACGTACGGCTCGCCCCACGAGGGCAGGAACGGGTTGCGCAGCTTCGACCAGTGCCGCGGCTGGCGCAGCGCGCCGTCGCCGACCGCGACCTTCTGGCCCTCGAACATGTTGCCCGCCTCGATCAGCCGCTCGTCGGTCTGCACGTCGAGCCGGTGGGCCGCGGCGATCGGGGCCGCGGTCTCCTGCGCGCGCTGCAGCGGCGAGGCGACCACGTGGGTGATGTCGTGGGCGGCGACGGCCTCGGCGACCGTCAGCGCCTGGCGGCGGCCGCGCTCGGACAGGTGGAAGCCGGGCAGGCGGCCGTAGAGGATCCCCTCCGGGTTGTGCACTTCGCCGTGCCGCAGGAGGTGCACGATGGTCGTCACTGACGCGCCTCCGCAGCGGCCTTCGCGGCCGCGGGCAGCGCGGCCTCGATGACCTCGAACGCCGCGTCGTCCATCGCGGAGTTGACGAACCAGGCCTCGAACGCGCTCGGCGGCCCGTACACGCCGCGTTCCAGCAGCGCGTGGAAGAACGGCGGGAAGCGCCAGGTGTCGGCGCTGGTGGCGTCGTGGTAGTCGCGCACCGGCTCCTCGCGGAAGAACACGCTGAGCAGGTTCCCGGCGTAGGCCACGTGGTGCGGCACGCTCGCCTTGGTCAGCGCCTCACTGAACAACGCGCCGAGGCGCTGCGAGTTGGCGTCGAGGCGGCGGTACACCTCGTCGTCGGCCGCGCGCAGGGTCGCCAGGCCGGTGGCCACCGCGACCGGGTTCCCGGACAGCGTGCCGGCCTGGTAGACCGGGCCGGTCGGGGCGAGCCGGGCCATCACGTCGGAGCGGCCGCCGAACGCCGCGGCGGGCAGCCCGCCGGACATGACCTTGCCGAAGGTGTACAGGTCGCCGGGCACGCCTTCGATGCCGAACCAGCCGGACCGGGACACCCGGAAGCCGGTCATGACCTCGTCCATGATCAGCAGCGCGCCGTTGTCGTGCGCGATGTCGCGCAGCTGCGCGTTGAAGTCGCCGGCCGGCGCGACCGCGCCCATGTTGCCCGCGGCGGCCTCGGTGATGATCGCCGCGATCGAGTCCGGGTTCTCCGCGAACGACTGCCGCACGGCCTCGATGTCGTTGTAGGGCAGCACGATCGTGTCCGCGGCCTGCGCCCCGGTCACCCCGGGCGAGGTCGGCAGGCCGAGCGTGGCGACGCCGGACCCGGCCTGGGCGAGCAGCGCGTCGACGTGCCCGTGGTAGCAGCCGGCGAACTTGATGATCTTGCTGCGGCCGGTGAACCCGCGGGCCAGCCGGATCGCGCTCATCGTCGCCTCGGTGCCCGAGTTGACCAGCCGCACCTGGTGCACCGGGTCGACCCGGTCGATGATCTCCTCGGCCAGCTCGACCTCGCCGATCGTCGGCGTGCCGAACGACAGGCCCGAGCTCGCGGCCGCGCGGGCCGCCTCGACGACCGCCGGGTGCGCGTGCCCGAGGATCATCGGCCCCCACGAGGACACCAGGTCCACGTAGCGGTTGCCGTCCGCGTCCCACAGGTGCGGGCCCTCGCCGCGCACCATGAACCGCGGCGTGCCGCCCACCGAGTTGAACGCCCGCACCGGGGAGTTCACCCCACCCGGCGTCACAGCGGCGGCGCGGTCGAACCATGCCCTGGACTTGTCGACTGCTTGCGTCACAGACCCCAGTCTTGCAAAGGTCCCGTCAGGCCTGGTTCAGGTGTCCGGTGAAGTAGCCGAAGTCGTCCTCGTCGCGCTCGGACTCGCGGCTCTTGCGGCGGCGCTTGACGCGCACCGCGAGCAGGACCTCGCGCACGGCGTCGACCAGCAGGACCCCGGCGACCACGCCGAGGCCGATCGCGCCGGACATCCAGCTCCCGACCCAGCGCGTGCTGGTCAGGACGGTGCCGTCGGTGAGGGTCACCACGACCGTGTGCACGCCCTGCTGCCACAACTGGAACGCGCCCCACACGGCGACCGCCGCGAGCAGCACCTCGGCCAGCGCGACCACCGCGCGCACGGGCTGGTTGAGGCGGGCCTGTTCAGTCACGTGAGCAGCCTCTCATGCCGTCCGCGCCTGGCGCAGCGCGGTCCGCAGCGCCTCGACGTCCTTGGCCCAGGCGAGCACGACGGTGCCGTCGGTGAGCCGGATCGGCAGGGCCTCGTACTTGTTCGGGGTGGTCCAGCCGCCGCCGAGGACCCGCGCCCCGGTCGGCGCGCCCACGTCGGTGACCTCGGCGATGTCGGTCAGCGGCAGGCGTTCGCGGCCCTGCCACAGCGCGTCGCCGGTGACGCGGACGGTGAGGAACCGCCGCCGCGCGTAGACCCAGGGCGCGGTGATCGCGGCCAGCCCGAGGCCGACGATCACCCACGCGACCGTGTGCGTGGTGCCGGTGAGCAGCTCGGCCAGGAACCCGAGCAGGGCGAAGCCGGGCCCGTACGCGAGGGCCGTCCAGCTCGCTCCGCGCTCCAGGTACCGGTCCACGGCTTACCGGCGGCCGACCTTCGGGAAGAACGGCTGCACCGACGGGATGTACATCAGCGCCAGCGCGACGAGGCTGAGCAGCGTCGCGATCAGCGAGATGCCGGTGTAGGCCTGCATCACGAACTGGAACACCAGCGTGATCGCCACCAGGACCGTCAAGACGGTGCGCGCGGAGCGGGTGCCCTGCCGCGCCTTCCAGGCGAACAGCACGAAGAAGGCCGCGAACGACACCGAGCCGACCAGCAGCATCGCGAACAGCACCGTGGTGCCGGAGGCGATCTTGTCCGGGGTGATCTGGGTGTTCGTGTTGGCCTTGACCAGGGTGTCGATGACCTGCTGGCGGGCCAGGAACACCACCAGGTAGGCGATGACGAGGACCACCGCCGAGGCGACCCACAGCCAGAACGACACTTGCACCGGCCTCGGCGGCTCGGGCCGTTCGACCTCGTCGCCCGGCAGGCTCGGCGCCGGGGGCAGGCCCTGGGCGCGGCGCTCGTCGTCCGATTCGTTCCCTGCGGTCACCCTGAAGAGCCTACTGCGCACGTGGAGGGCACTGGCAGCGGCCGCTGGCTCAGTCGAGCCAGGCCGCCGCTTCCGTCGCCCAGTACGTGAGGATCATGTCCGCGCCCGCCCGGCGGATGGACGTCAGCACCTCGAGGATCGTGCGCTCGCGGTCCAGCCAGCCGTTCGCCGCGGCCGCCTCGACCATCGCGTACTCGCCGGAGATGTTGTACGCCGCGACCGGCACCGGGGACGCGTCGGCCGCCAGGCGGATCACGTCCAGGTAGGACAGCGCCGGCTTGACCATGATCGCGTCGGCGCCCTCTTCGACGTCCAGCTCGATCTCACGCAGCGCCTCGCGCGCGTTGCCCGGGTCCTGCTGGTACGTCTTGCGGTCGCCCTTGAGCTGGGAGTCCACCGCCTCGCGGAACGGGCCGTAGAACGCGCTCGCGTACTTGGCGGAGTAGGCCAGGATGCCGGTCTCGGTGTGGCCGGCCTCGTCGAGCGCCCGGCGGATCACGCCGACCTGGCCGTCCATCATGCCGCTCGGTCCGAGCAGGTGCGCCCCGGCTTCGGCCTGAGCCACGGCCATGTCCGCGTACACCGCCAGCGTCGCGTCGTTGTCCACGGCTCCGCGGTCGTCCAGCACGCCGCAGTGGCCGTGGTCGGTGAACTCGTCCAGGCAGGTGTCGGCCATCAGGACCGTCGAGTCGCCGAGTTCCGCACGCAGGTCGCGCAGGGCGACGTTGAGAATGCCGTTCTCGTCGACCGCGCCGGAGCCGGTCGCGTCGCGGTTCGCGGGAACGCCGAAGAGCATCAGCCCGCCGACGCCGGCCTGCACCGCTTCGACGGCCGCCTTGCGCAGCGTGTCCCGGCTGTGCTGGACGACGCCCGGCATGCTCGAAATGGGCCGCGGCGCGGTGGCGCCCTCGGCGACGAACATGGGCAGGATCAGCTGACGCGGCCGGAGGGTGGTCTCACTGACGAGGCGCCGCAGCGCCGCCGTGCTCCGCAACCGGCGGGGACGATGCTCGGGAAACACGCCATCGACGGTACTCCGGCGGCGGAACGCGCTCGGGGCCGCCCGTGGGATCTCACGGACGGCCCCAACGGGCTGACGATCAGGAAGAACGCCGGGTGCGCTTCGCCTTCCGCGGCGGCGGCAGGGCGCCCTCCGCGCGCAGCTTGGCGGCGTGCGCGGCGAGCGCGTCGACCAGGTGCGGCACGTCGGCCACCTCCGGCTGCACGTCCACCCGCAGGCCGAACTCGACCGCGGTCTCCGCGGTCTTCGGCCCGATGCACGCGACCAGCGTGCGGGTGTGCGGCTTGCCCGCGATGCCGACCAGGTTCCGCACGGTCGACGACGAGGTGAAGCACACCGCGTCGAACCCGCCGGTCTTGATCATCTCGCGGGTCTCGGCCGGCGGCGGCGCGGCGCGGACGGTCCGGTAGGCCGTCACGTCGTCGACCTCCCAGCCGCGGTCCACCAGGCCGGCGGACAGGGTCTCGGTGGCGATGTCGGCCCGCGGCAGCAGCACGCGGTTCACCGGGTCCAGCACGTCGTCGTACGGCGGGAACTCGGCCAGCAGGCCCTCGCTGGACTGCTCGCCCTGCGGGATCATCTCCGGGTTGATGCCGAACGCGCGCACGCGGGCCGCGGTGGCCTCGCCGACGCAGGCGATCTTCACGCCGGAGAAGGCGCGGGCGTCGAGGCCGAACTCCTCGAACTTCTCCCACACCGCCTTCACCGCGTTGGCCGAGGTGAACACGATCCACTGGTAGCGGCCGTCGACCAGGCCCTTGACCGCGCGCTCCATCTGGGCGGGGCTGCGCGGCGGCTCGACCGAGATGGTCGGGACCTCGTGCGAGGTGGCGCCGTGGATGCGCAGCCGCTCGGCCATCTCGCCGGCCTGCTCCTTGGTGCGCGGCACCAGGACCTTCCAGCCGTAGAGGGCGCGCGACTCCCACCAGGACAGCTTCGACCGCTGCCCGGCCTGCTCGCCGACGGTCACCACGAGCGGGCCGACCAGCTCACCGGCGTCCTGCGACAGGCTCGCCAGCGTGGTGTCGACCGTGCGCTGGGTGTTGATCGTGCCGTTGGCGGTGACGGCGACCGGGGTGGTGCCTGCCAGGCCGTGCTCGGTCAGCGCGCCCGCGGCCTCGGCCAGCTGGCCGGACGTCGCGTGCAGCACGATCGGGCCCGGCGCCGCGGCCACCTTCGCCCAGTCGACGTCGCCGCGGACGTCCACGTCGGTGTAGCTGCCGCCGAGCGCGATGCCGGCGTAGGCGGGCACGGCCGAGCCCGGCGTGATGCCGGGGACGACCTCGAAGACCGCGCTGGTCTTCGAGACGGCCTGCACCTCGGCGACGGCGGCGGCGCTGGTCAGCGGGTCACCGCTGGACAGGCGCAGCACGAGCCGTCCGCCCTTGGCCTCGTTGGCGAGGTCCTTCGCGACCTCGGCGGGCTCGCCGACGGCGGGCCTGACCTCGGCGTCCGCGCTGGCGCCCGCGAGCACGCCGGCGGGCACGTCCGGGTCGGTAACCACGACCTCGGCCTTCGCCAGGAGCTCCTGGGCACGTACGGTCAGCAGTCCGGCGTCGCCGGGGCCGGAGCCCACGAAGGCGACGCGCCCAGCGGTTGTCCGCGCGGGGGTCATCGTGTCTTTCTCCTATGAGTCGGCGCGAGCGCGCCGAACCGTTCGAGGAACTGTTTCACCGTGATTCGCGGCCCGGGCCGGACAGCGCGCCGGCTCCGAGGTCGAGCAGCTCCGCGGCCAGGTCGCGGCCGAGTTGCTCCGCTTCGCTCTTGCCGGCGACCGCCGAGGCGCGCAGCAGCTGCACACCCTCGTCGTCGAGGCCGGCGGCGGCGACCCCGCGCAGCGACACGTTCTCGATGACCGAGCCGTCCGCGTCGAGATCCTCCACCACCTCGGCGAGTGCGCCGACGGGCGCGCTGCAGCCGGCTTCGAGCGCGGCCAGCATGGCCCGCTCCGCCGTCACCGCGGCCCGTGTCGCTTCGTCGTCCACAATGGACCGAAGAAGGTGTTCGATGTCCACGTCGTCGACGCGGCACTCCACCGCCAGCGCGCCCTGTGCGGGCGCGGGCAGCATCTGGATCGGGTCCAGGGTCTCGGTGATCACGTCGGCCTTGCCGAGGCGGACCAGGCCGGCGCGGGCGAGCACGACGGCGTCCAGCTCGCCGTCGAAGACCTTGTTCAGCCGGGTGTCGATGTTGCCCCGGATGGGCACGACCTCGAAGCCGAGGCCGAGCGCGCGCAGCTGCGCCGTGCGGCGCGGCGAACCGGTGCCGATGCGGGCGCCGGGGGGCAGCTCGCCCAGCGTCAGCCCGTCGCGGGCGATCAGCGCGTCACGCGGGTCCTCCCGCGGCGGCACGGCGGCCAGCACGATGCCGCGCTCGGGCGCCGTCGGCAGGTCCTTGTACGAGTGCACCGCGACGTCGACCTGCTTGTTCAGCAGGGCCTCGCGCAGCGCGGAGGTGAACACGCCGACACCGATCTCCGCGATCGGCGCGCTGGAGCGGTCACCGGGCGTCGAGACCTTGACGATCTCGACCTCCAGGCCCGCCTTGCGCAGCGCGTCGGCGACCGTGCCGGTCTGGGTCAGGGCGAGGGCACTGCCCCGCGTCCCGATCCGAATGGTCCTCGTCACTTGCTTTCACCGTCTGTCCTGGGCAGGCGCTCGGTGGTCGGGCTCGACACGACAACAGGCGATGCCGGGTCGAGCTCGAACAGCTCCCGCAGCGCGTTGGCGTAGTCCGTGCCCTGGGTTTCCGCGGCGAGCTGCTTCACACGCACCGTCGGCGCGTGCAGCAGCTTGTCCACGACCCGGCGCACGGTCCGGTTGAACTCGTCGCGGACCTCGGCGTCGAGGCCGGGCAGCCGGTTGTCCAGCCGCAGCATCTCGGCGTCGACGACCTCGGCGGCCCGCTTGCGCAGCGCGGTGACGGTCGGGGTGACCGCGGCGCTGCGCTGGGCGGCGAGGTACTCGCGCACCTCGTCCAGCACGATGCCGTTGGCCTTGGCGATCTGCTTGGCGCTGCCCGCCGAGCCCAGCGAGTCCATCCGCTTCCGGACGGTCTCCAGGTCGACGAGGCGGACGCCGGGCAGGCTGTCCACGTCGGGGTGGACGTCCCGCGGCAGGCCGAGGTCGCACACCACCACCGGGCGCTCGCCGCGGCCGGCCAGGTGCGCGGGCGTGATGACGACGTCCTGCGCGCCGGTGCAGGCGACCACGACGTCGGCGTCGGCGAGGCGGGCGGTCAGCTCGTCCATGCCCGCGGCCACGGCGGGCACGCCCTGCTCGGTCACGTTGGCCGCGAGCCGCTCGGCGTTGGCCAGGGTGCGGTTGACGACCGTGATGCGGCCGATACCGCTCTTGCGCAACTGGCTCGCGGACAGCGCGCCCATCGAGCCGGCGCCGACGATCACCGCGTGCTTGCCCGCCAGGTCGGGCGCCTCGCCAAGGGCCTCGGACACCACGGACGCGCCGAGGTGGTCCAGGCCGGTCTCGGTGTGCACGCGCTTGCCGACGCGCAGCGTGGTCTGGATCAGCTCGTGCAGGGTGCGGCCGACGGTGCCGGCCTCGCGCGCGGCGGCGTAGTAGTTGCGCACCTGGCCGAGGATCTGGGTCTCGCCGACGACCATCGAGTCCAGGCCGGAGGCCACGGAGAAGATGTGCTCGACGGCGGCGCCCGCGTAGTGCACGTAGAAGTTGTCGTAGAGGTCGGCGGCGTCGCAGCCGGCCTGGCGCGCGAGCACCTCGGAGATGTCGGCCAGACCGCCGTGGAACGCCTCGACCACCGAGTAGACCTCGATGCGGTTGCACGTCGAGACGAGCATGACCTCGTTCACGTGCGGCGACTGCTGGAGCTCGTGCAGCACCTTCTCCAGCTCGGTCGCGGGCACCGCGACCTTCTCCAGCGTCCGGAGATCGGCAGTGCGGTACGACAGCCCGACGGCCAGGACACTCACTTAGCGCACCACCATTCCGTTACCACCCACGTTCTCCGCTCGCCGGGCGACGTGGAACGACAGGATCTGCAGCTCCACGGCCAGGTCGACCTTGCGCACCTCGACATGGTCGGGCACCTGGAGGACCACCGGCGCGAAGTTCAGGATGCACTGCACCCCGCCCTGCACCAGCCGGTCGGCGACCGTCTGGGCCGCGGGCGGCGGCGTCGCGATGACGCCGATCGAGATCCCCCGCTCCGAGCACACCTCGGGGATGTCGTTGAGGTGCGACACCGGGATCCCGCCGACCGGAACGCCGATCAGGTCGGGGTCGATGTCGAACAGCGCCTCGACCGGGAACCCCCGGCCGGGAAAGCCTCCGTAATTGGCCAACGCATGACCGAGGTTACCGATTCCGACGACGGCGACCTTGTGCTGTCGCGTGAGTCCCAATATGCGCTCGAGCTGGGCCACCAGCACCGCGACCTCGTAGCCGACGCCGCGGGTGCCGTACGAGCCGAGGTAGGACAGGTCCTTGCGCAGCTTGGCGGAGTTCACGCCGGCGGCGGTGGCGAGCTCCTCGCTGGCCACGGTGGTCGCGCCCTGCTCGGACATGGCGGACAGGACGCGCAGGTACACGGCGAGACGGGCGACGGCGGCCTCCGGGATCGCGCGGACCCTGGCCTCCTCGGCGCCGTTCTCGGTGACCGCGGGCATCTCCGCGGTGGGGGCGTTGTCGGCGTCCGGGGTGGACAGCTTCCGGGCGACGGCCGAACCGTTTCGCCGGCCACGCTGTGACACCACGCCGGCCTCCTCGTTCCACGCCCTCGATGAGCTTCGAAATCCCTCTTGACCCGGGCCGCGAAGTCGGGTTTGATGCACGGCCGCCGTGAGGGGTACCGGCAATACGGTAGCCACTTGTGAACGCAGGCACAAAGTGGCTGGTCAACGGCATGACCGAAAGCACATCTAGCGCGCGGTGAAGGTGATCGTGTGCCAGCCGGTAGCGCCGTCCGGGACGACGTCGGCGAGCTGATCGGTCTGCGTGTAGCCGCTGCGGTCGGTCGCCCGCACCCGCACGGCGTGGCTACCCCGCGCGACCGGGACGTCCACCCACCACATGCGCCAGGCGTCCACCGTCACCTCGGTGGACAGCTCCGCCGTCGCCCACGGGCCGTCGTCCACGCTCACCTCGACCCGGTCGATCCCGGTGTGCTGCGCCCACGCGATCCCGGCGATCCGCACCTGCCCGGCGGCGACCGGGCCGCGCGGCGCGTCGATCCGCGACTCGGTCTTCACCGGCGCCTGCCGCGCCCAGCCGCGCTGCAGCCAGTACGGCGTGCGCGCGTCCCAGGTGGTGAGTTCCAGGTCGGTGACCCACTTCGTCGCCGAGACGTAGCCGTAGAGCCCGGGCACGACCAGCCGCGCCGGGAAGCCGTGCTCGATGGGCAGCGGCTCGCCGTTCATGCCGATCGCGAGCATCGCGCCGACGGACGGATCGGCCATCGCGGCCACCGGCGTGCCCGCGGTCCAGCCGTCCGCGCTGGTGGAGAACACCTGCTCGGCACCCGGGCGGACACCGGCCTCGGCCAGCAGCCCGGCGAGGTCGACGCCGATGAACCGCGCGGTCGAGATGTAGGGCCCGCCGACCGGGTTGGACACGCAGCACAGGGTCACGATCCGCTCGACCAGCGGCCGGTTCCGGATGTCGGACCAGGAGTAGGTGATCTCGCGGTCGACCATGCCGTGGACTCGCAGCGACCAGTCCTCGGTGCGCACCTGGGGCACCACGAGCGCGGTGTCGATGCGGTAGAAGTCCGCGTTGGGCGTGAGGAACGTCGGCGTGCCGAACTTCGCGAAGTCCGCGCCGGCCGGGACCGGTGGCGCGGTCCGCGCGGGGACCAGCGGGCCGACCGCCGCCCGGGACCCTTCGGCGTCCTTGCTCGTGCCGACCAGCTGCCCGGCGATCCCGGCCACGCCGGCGCCCGCCACGGCGATCAGGAAGTTCCGCCGCGCGGCCGACGAGTACTGCCCGTCGAGCGCGGTGCGGTGCAGCCACGCGAACACCGCGAGCCCGGCGACCAGGCTGACCACCGGCGCCAGCAACGCGATCTGCCCCAGGTCGGGGCGGGTGAACACGGCGGCCCCGCCGAGCACGCCGACCACGGCCACGAACACCAGCCCGGGCGCGGCCCGGCGGCGGGAGGCCAGCCCGGCGGCCACCGCGAGCGCCAGCGCGACCACGGCCATGCCGGTCAGCAGCACGGCCTTGTCCGCGGTGCCGAACGCCCGCACCGCGAAGTCCTTGAGCCAGCCCGGGGTCAGGTCGATCGCCGCGTTGCCGACGGCGAAGAACGGCGACGCGCCCGCGCCGACGAACCCGGCCACCAGGTGCCCGGACCCGAGCGCGGCGACCAGGGCGATCACGCCGATCAGCCCGGCGACGGGCGCGGACAGCCGCGGCGACTCGACGTTCGTGCTCACGCCACCAGTCTGGCCCGGCGGGGCACCCCCGAGGGGTTACCGATCGCTTACGCCAGCGCGGCCCGGAGCCGGTCCTCCTCGACCTTCCAGTAGCCGTGCTCGGCGCCGTCGACCAGGATCACCGGCACCCGGTCGCCGTACTCGGCCTGCCACTCCGGGTCGCTGTCGACGTCCTCGGCGCGCCACGGCACGCCCAGCTCGGCGCAGATCCGCTCGACGTCCCGCTCCGCCTGGACGCACGACGAGCAGCCCTGGCGGGTCATCACGGTCACTTCGTGGGCCATGGGGAAATCATCCCCGCAGCTGGACCCGGCGCAGCTTCCCGGTCGCCGAATGCGGCAGCCGCTCGGCGAACTCGACCGTGTGCGGCACCTTGTACCCGGCGAGCCGCTCCGCGCAGTGCTCGACGACCTGCTGCTCGGACAGCGACGCACCGGGCGCGGGCACCACGACCGCCTTGACCGCCTCGCCGCTGCGCTCGTCGAGCACCCCCACCACGGCCGCCTCGGCGACCCCCGGCAGACCGGCGATGACCTCTTCGACCTCGTGCGGGTACACGTTGAAGCCGTTCACGATGATCAGGTCGTTGGCGCGGTCCACCAGGTGCAGGTCGCCGTCGCTGTCCAGGAACCCGACGTCGCCGGTGCGGAACCAGCCGTCCGCGTCCGGCCCGTGCGCCCCGTCCGGCCAGTAGCCGGAGAACAGGTTGGCGCCGCGGATCGCGACCAGACCGGTGCCGTCGCCGTCCTCCTCGAACACGTCCTCCGGGTCGTCCGGGTCGAGCGGCACCGGCTCGCCGGAGCCGTCCGGCCCGACCAGCCGGACCTCGACGCCGGGCAGCGGGCGGCCCGTCGAGCCGGGCTTCGGGTAGCCGGTGACCAGCGTCGACGTCACCACCGGCGCGGTCTCGGTGAGCCCGTAGCCCTCGAAGACGCCCAGCCCGGTCTTCTCCCGGATCGCGGCGAGGACCTTCGGGTGCAGCGGCGCCGCGCCCGAGGTGAGCAGGCGGACCGTGCCGAGGCCTGCGGCCAGCTCGTCCGGCTCCAGCTGGGCCAGCTCGGCGTACATCGCGGGGACCCCGCCGATCACGGTGACGCGGTGGTCCGCGCACGCCTGCAGCGCCTGCCGCGCGTCGAACCGCTCGGCCAGCACCGCCGTCGCGCCCACCGCGGTGCTCAGCAGCAGGCCGGGGCCGAGGCCGTAGACGTGGAACAGCGGGATGGCGATCAGCACCCGGTCCGGGTGCCCGACCGGCGCCGGGTCGATCCGGCCCAGCTGTTCGAGGTTGGCCAGCAGCGCGCGGTGCGACAGCATCACGCCGCGCGGCGGCCCGGTGGTGCCCGAGGTGTAGGACAGCACGGCGATGTCCTCACCGCCGCCGCGGACGGGGAAATTCGCACCGGGACCGATTTCCGGCCGCAGCACCGGCGCGTCGTCCGTCCCGTCGTCGGGGTTCCGGCTGATCACCAGGCGCGCGCCGCTGTGGGCGAGCACGGTGTCCAGCTCGGGGCGCGGGGCCAGCGGCGAGACCGGCACCGCGATCGCACCGCACCGGGTGACGCCGAAGAGGGTGACGGCGAAGTCCGCCGAGGTGGGCAGCCGCAGCGCGACCCGGTCGCCGGCACCCACGCCCCGGTCCGCAAGGCGTTGCGCGAGCCCCCCGGCGGCCGCGTCCAGCTGCGACCAGGTCAGGCTGACGCCGGCGGCGGTGTCGATCACCGCGACGGCGTCCGGCCACTGCTCCGCGGCGCCGGTGAGCAGGTCGGCGATGTTGCCGGTTTTCATGGGGTCAGTGTGGCACCAGCTCACCCGTCATGGGGAAGCTCGGCGATCGTCGCTCTTCCGAGACCCCCGCCACTACCTACTTCCGGGTAACTACCCGTATGCTGCTTCTCGCGTCGTAGTGGTGATGATCACTCGGGTCGGACGAAGGAGTCGCCGTGACGAACTGGCTTGCCGCCCGCCCAGCGGGTCTGCACGTCGGCACGGTCACCCGCGTGCACGAGGTGCCGGACGAGCAGGCGGGGCCGTGGGCCCTGGTCCGCGCTGCCCAGCAGGGTGACACCGCCGCCTTCGGCGCGCTCTACGACCAGTACGTCGACGTCGTCTACCGCTACGTGTACTTCCGCCTCAGCGACCGCGAGCTCGCCGAGGACATCACGAGCGAGACGTTCCTGCGGGCGCTGCGGCGCATCTCGTCGGTCAGCTACCAGGGCCGCGACGTGGGCGCCTGGTTCGTCACCATCGCCCGCAACATCGTGCTCGACCACCTCAAGTCCAGCCGGTACAAGCTCGAGGTGGTCACCGACGAGGTGGCCGACTCGGGCACCGCGCCGTTCGCCGCGCCCTCGGGCGCGGAACCGGGCCCGGAGCAGCAGGCGGTCACCAGCGCGACCCGCGACGCGCTGCTGTCCGCGATCGCCGGGCTGGGCGAGGACCAGCGGGAATGCATCGTCCTGCGGTTCATCCAGGGCCTTTCGCTGGCCGAAACGGCGCAGATCATGAAGCGCAACGAGGGCGCCATCAAGGCGTTGCAGCACCGCGCGGTGCGCAAGCTCGCCCAGCTCCTCCCGGACGGGTGGCGCTGAACGCGTAACAACCGGACGGTTTGCGTCGTTGCAGCAGGTGTGGACGAGCACCGGTGGACGGCGCGCGAGCTGGAAGTCATCTCCGGTCTCCGCGGGCTCGGTCACGCCGTCGAACCGGACGACGACACCAAGGCGCGGATCCGCGCCGAGATCTCGCGGAAGCTGGAGGCGGAACCCAGCAGGCGGCGCCGCGCGCTGGCGACCGTCCTCGCCGCCGCGGCCGCGCTGATCGTCTTCGTCGGCGGGGTCGGCCTGCTGCTCTCCCGCGGCTCGCTGCCCGGTGACCCGCTCTACGGCATGAAGCTGGCGAGCGAGGACGCCGAGCTGCAACTCACCTTCGACGAAGCCGCGCGCGGGTCCAAGCACCTGCAGTTCGCGTCGAACCGGCTGGACGAACTCGCCGCGATGCCGTCGGCGGACACCGGCGCTTTTCTGACAACGTTGTCGGCATTCGCCGCGGAGGCGACGGCCGGGACGGCGCAGCTCACGGTGCTCGGTGTGCAGGGCGACACGGCCCGGCTGGACCAGCTGCGGACGTGGGCGAGCGAGCAGGCGGGCAAGCTCGCCGCCCTCGACGTGCCGGACGGCGCCCGCAACGGGTTCACGCAGGCCGGGACGCTGCTCAACCGCATCGACGCGCGGGCGGCGGCGCTGGCCGGGCGGCTGTCCTGCTACCGCATCACCACCGGCGAGGCGGACGACCTCGGCGCGGTCCCGGCCACCGGCGAGTGCGCCGTGCCGCCGGACGCGCTGCTCGGGATCCCGTCGGGCGCGCCGCTGCCGCCGGTGAGCACGGTGTCCCCGCCGCCGGTGGAGATCGCCACGACGCCCACCGCGCCGGGCAGCAGCGCCCCGGTCGTGCCCACCGCGACCGGTCCGGTGCCCCCGTCGAGCAGCGGATGGACGCCGACGGTCCTGCCGCCGCCGATCAGCGCGCCGACCAGCACCCGGCTCCCCACCCCGACGACCACGACGCCACCGCCGCTGATCTCGATCCCGCCGCTGATCCCCGGCCTGCCGGGGCTCGGCATCGGCTAGTGCAGGACCTTCAACCCCACGACCCCCGCCACGATCAGCCCGAGACACACCAGCCGGGCCGCGGTGGCCGGTTCACCCAGCGCGACCATGCCGTAGACGGCGGTGCCGATCGCGCCGATGCCCACCCACACGGCGTACCCGGTGCCGATGGGGATCGACCGCATCGCGTAGGAGAGCCCGGCCATGCTGGCGACCAGCGCGACGACGAACAACACACTGGGCCCCACCCTGGTGAAACCGCGCGCCGCGTTCAGCGCCGCGGCCCAGACGGTTTCCAGGATCCCGGACACGATGAGCACGATCCACACCACGACGAGACACCTCCGAACGAAAGCCGACGTCCTCCCACGTCGTCTTGTCCTGCCGGGTACGACGTCTCGTCCGGGGTGGTGCGCCACCGCCGCCGACGTTACCCCGGCCCGCGTCGCTGGGCGCGGAACACCACGAACAGCAGCCGCAGCCCCAGCAACGCGCTGACCACCAGCAGGTTGTAGCCGAACAGCTGGTTCAGCGTCAGCTCCGGCAGCACCCGCGGCCCGCCGGTGCTCGCGAGCAGCAGCACCGCCATCAGGCCGGTCGCGGCGCCGGTCAGGGCCAGCAGCACCTCGTGCAGCATGCCGAAGACCACCGCGCGGTCCCGTTCGTCGGCGAAGGTGCGGACGTTCACCGTCAGCCGGCCCTGCTCCAGCGCCGACGTCAGCCGATCCACGCGGCGGGGCAGCCGTCGCAGCACCGGCAGCAGCGCGAGCAGCTCGTCGGTCGCCGCGCCGCGCAGGGACCCCGGCTGCAGCCGCTCCCCCACCAGGGACCCGGCGAACTTCCGGGACTCGCCGAGGATGTCGAACCCCGGCGACAGCAGCCCGAGCGTGCCCTCCACCGTCGCCAGCGCGCGGAACACCGCCGCGATGGCGGGCGGGATCGACAGCCGGAACTCGGCGATGATCCGGAACAGGTCGGTGAACATGTCCACGTCCGGCGACCGCCCGTGCGACAGGTGCTTGGCCATCAACGCGCCCAGCGCCCGCTCCAGGCGCTGCTCGTCGATCTCGTCCGGCCGGTCCACGATCTCCAAGAGCCCGTCCCGCAGCCCCTCCGGATCGCCGCGGTCGACGGCGGCGAACAGGTTCGCCAGCCCGCCGCGCAGTGACGAGTCGAGCCGGCCCACCGAACCGAAGTCGAGGAGCCCGAGGTTGCCGTCGGCGAGGAGCAGGACGTTGCCCGGGTGCGGGTCGGCGTGGAAGACGCCGTGCAGCAGGACCTGCCGCAGCAGCGAGTCGAGCAGGCCGCGGGCCAGCACCGCGCGCCGCTCGGCCGGGACGTCGCCGATGCCCTCCCGCACCGGCACGCCGTCCAGCCGCCGCATGACCAGCACACGTTCGCCGGACAGCTTGGCGTGCACGGCGGGCAGCGCGAGCCCCGTGCCGTTCTCCGCGGCGGCGACCGCGGTGAGGTTGCGGGCCTCGACCCGGAAGTCCAGCTCCTCGGTGAGCGCGGCGCGGAACCCCTCGGCGAGGTCGAGGACGCCCAGCGACCGGGCCCAGGCCGCGCGCAGCTGCAACGAGCGCGCGACGCGGAAGACGATGTCCAGGTCGCGCTCCACGATCCGGTCGATGCCCGGCCGCCGCACCTTGACGACCACGTCCTCGCCGCTGTGCAGCCGGGCCCGGTACACCTGCGCGATCGACGCGGCGCCGAGCGGTTCGGGGTCGAACTCGGCGAACACCTCGGCGGTCGGGCGGCCCAGCTCGGCCTCCAGCTCGCGCTCGATGTCGGCGAACGGGGCGGGCGCGACGCGGTCCTGCAGCAGGCTCAGCTCGTCGACGAACACCTGCGGCAACACGTCCGGCCGCGTCGACAGGACCTGGCCGAGCTTGACGAACGTCGCGCCGCCGTCCTCCAGCGCGCGCCGCAGCGAGCGGGCCAGGGTGGCGTGCCTGCCGGAGTCGGTGACGCGGCGGCCGGTCAGGTACGGCCCGATGCCGTGCTTCACCGCGATCCGCATGATCTGCGAGTACCGGCGGGTCCGGGCGAACCGCGCGCGCAGCGACCGGAGACGGCCGAGCAGCCCGAGCCCGCCGCCGCTGGGGACCGCCATCTCGGCGAGGAACAGGAAGATCAGCGTCGCCAGGAACGCGCACCCGGCGAGCGGGATGAGGAAGCCCAGGTAGACGGGGTCGGAGTCGCGGGTGAGGGGCGCGATCCGGACGGCGAGGCCCCCGGCGACGGCCCACCCGGCGGCCGCGCCGAGCAACGCCCGCAACGCCCCGATCCGCACCCCCAGCACGCGGCGCGAAGCGACCACGAGCGGCCACAGCATCAGGACGTAGACGGGCACGCTGAGCAGCCCCAGCAGCACGGTCGACATGACGATTCCCCCGGGGTCGCAGTCACTGCCCCGAATCGAAGCACATCGGCGCCAGGCGCGGAGGGATCGCCTGATCCGGATCCGTGACGTGCTCGCTACGCTGACCCCAGGGACGAGCGCAGGAGGCGGTGTGCGTGTGGCGCAGCAGGGGTGACGGCCCGGAACGCGAGCGGCTCGCCGAGATGGCCGGCGAGGCGTCGGCCGACGCCGCCGTGGCCATGGAGTCCCAGCTCGACGTGCCGCCCGCCCCGCCGGACCTGACCGCGGCCGCGTTCTTCGACGTCGACAACACGATGATGATGGGCGCGTCGATCTTCCACTTCGCCCGCGGTCTCGCCGCGCGCAAGTACTTCACGACCTCCGACCTGGCCGGGTTCGCGTGGCAGCAGATCAAGTTCCGGGTCGGCGGGCGCGAGTCGCACAGCGGCGTGCAGTCCAGCCGTGAGCAGGCGTTGTCGTTCGTCGCGGGCAAGACGGTCGCCGAGATGAACCAGGTCGGCGAAGAGATCTACGACGAGCTGATGGCCGACAAGATCTGGTCGGGCACGCGCGCGCTGGCCGAGATGCACCTCAACGCGGGCCAGCGGGTGTGGCTGGTGACGGCGACGCCGGTCGAACTGGCGGCGATCATCTCCCGGCGGCTCGGGCTGACCGGCGCCCTCGGCACGGTCGCGGAGCACGTGGACGGTGTCTACACCGGGCGGTTGGTCGGGGACCTGCTGCACGGCCGGGCGAAGGCGCACGCGGTGCGGGCGCTGGCCGCGCGCGAGGGCCTGAACCTGCGCCGCTGCACGGCGTACTCGGACTCGTCGAACGACATCCCGATGCTGTCCGTCTGCGGCACGGCGGTGGCGGTCAACCCGGACGCCGGCCTGCGCGAGGTGGCGCGCGCCCGCGGCTGGGAAATCCGCGACTTCCGGACCGGCCGGAAGGCCGCGAAGATCGGGGTGCCGTCGGTGCTGGGGGCGGGCGCACTGGCCGGCGCGGTGGCGGCTGGGATGGCCTACCGCCGCCGCTGACCCCAGCCCCCGCCCGACCCCCGCGGCACCTCCGCCCCGCGCCGTGCTTGCCGCCCCGGCACCGAGTTGGCCACTCCGGCACCGGATCGGCGGTTCCCGGCGGCGAGTCGTTCCCTGCTGGGGCGTGTTGGCCATCCCGGGCAACGTGTTGGCCAATCCAGGGGGCGTGTTGGCCATCCCGGGCGACGTGTTGGCCAATCCAGGCGGCGTGTTGGCCGATCCGGGCAGCGTGTCGGCGCCCGAAGTGAAAACGGCCGCGCAGGCGGGCAGCCCGCTGACGCCGCACGCCCCAACCGGGCGCGGCGAACCTACGGCCGCCGTTGCGGTCGCCGGTTCCGCGTCGACTCACCGGCTGGGATGCCGGTGACCAGGTTCGCCACCTTCAGCACGGTGCCCACCACCCGGCCCACCGTGTACCCGATCCGCTTGATCAACCCCATGCCACCAGCATGGCACGGAGCCGCTCAGTCCTTGAACGCGCTCCGCCGGTGCGCCAGCCTCCGGTACAGCGTCGTCTGGATCGACTCGCGCACCTGGTCGGTCAGCGAGAACACCAGCATCGGGTCGTCGAGGTCCTCCTCGGCGAAACCGTCGGTCCGGATGGGCTCCCCGAACTCGATGTGCCACTTCGTCGGCAGCGGGATCGCGCCAAGCGGCCCGAGCAGCGGGAAGAACGGCGTCACCGGGAAGTACGGCAGCCCGAGCAGGCGGGCCAGCGGCTTCAGGTCGCCGATCTTCGGGTAGATCTCCTCCGCCCCGACGATCGAGCACGGGATGATCGGCACCCGCGTCCGCAGCGCCGCCGACACGAACCCGCCGCGCCCGAACCGCTGCAGCCGGTACCGCGCCGAGAACGGCTTGCCGATGCCCTTGTAACCCTCCGGCCACACCCCGACCAGCTCGCCCGAGCACAGCAGCCGCTCGGCGTCGGCCGTGCAGGCCAGCGTCTGCCCGGTCTTGCGGGCCAGCGCCCCGAGCAGCGGCGTCTGGAACACCAGGTCCGCGCCGAGCATGCGCAGGTGCCGGTGCCCCGGCGTCTCTTCGTGCACGGCGACCGCCGTCATCACCGCGTCCAGCGGCACCGTGCCGGAGTGGTTGCACACGATGAGCGCGCCGCCGTCGGCGGGCAGGTTCTCCGCGCCGTGGGTGGTCACCCGGAAGTACTTCTCGTACAGCAGCCGCAACGGCGGCAGCAGCAGGTTGTCGGTCAGCTCCGGGTCGAACCCGAACTCGTCGACTTCGTAGTCACCGGTCAGCCGGTGCCGCAGGAACCCGAGGAACCTGCTCAGCGCGTCCGGTTCCGGTGCGGGCGGCTCCTCGGCCGGCGCGCTCCTCGTCGGGAACGCCACGACGGGCGCGTCGGCGGGGGTTTCCCCGGCGCGCGCCTCGACGTCCGCCGGCTTCTCTCGTCCGGGTGCGTGCAGGGGGATGACCTGGGCTTGCGCGCTGGTCGTCACTTCTCTTGCCCCGCTTTCCTCTCTTCGGTCATCGGACTGCCGCCAGCACCTTGCCGGCCGCTCCGGCCAGCTGCTCACCGTCCAGCACGGGCCGCAGACCGCGCCCGGTGACGTAGTCGTCGAAGGCCGCCTCGGTGGACCACCGCGGCCGGTAACCGAACACCTCGGTCAGCCGCGTCGTGTCGACGACCCGCCCGTAGTTCAGCAGGCGCACCTGGTCCGGCGAGAAGTCGACCCTCGCGCCACGCAGCATCTTGGCCACCGTGCCCACCATGGTTCGCGGCACCGGCAGCTCGACCCGGCCCGCGCGCCGGATCGCTTGAGACAGTGTGAGTACCCCGTCGCCGCCGGCGTTGAACACGCCCGGTTTGTCTTCCAGGGTCGCTTTTTCCAGGATCGCCAGCGCGTCCGACGAATGGAGCAACTGCAGGCGCGCGTCGTAGCCGAGCACGGTCGGCACGACCGGGAGCGCGAAGTAGCGGGCCAGCACGGTGTCGACGTCCGGCCCGATCACGTTGGTGAAGCGCGTGGTGGTGATGGTGAGGTCGGGCCTGCGGCGGGCCAGGCCGCGCACGTAGCCCTCCATCTCGACGGCGTCCTTGGCGTAACCACTGGACGAGGTCGGGATCAGCTCGGAGTCCTCGGTGACGACGGCCGGGGAGCGGGGCCCGGCGCCGTAGACGGCGGCGGTGGACTTCACGACGAGCTTGCGCACCCGGGGCGCGCGCTGGCAGGCGGCGAGCAGGCGCATCGTGCCGATGACGTTGACTTCCTTGATCGCCGTGCGGCGGGCCGGGCCTGCCGGGTGCACGGTGGTCGAGCAGTGCACGACCGTGTCGACGCCCGCGGAGTCGATGACCTTGGCGATCAGCGGGTTGCGGATGTCGGCCCGGACGAACTCGGCGTGGCCGAGGCGCTGCAGGACCTTGCGGGGCGGTGGCGCGGTGTCGACGCCGATGACCCGCTCCAGGTCCGGGTTGTTGCCAAGCCGTACCAGCAGCCTGCCTCCGAGTTCGCCGCCGACCCCGGTGACCAGCACGACGTTGGACGCCATGAAACCCCCTGACAAGGGTGTGGGATGTGGTGTTCGCGGCAGTGGCCGATGCTACCCCGGACCCGGGCCGGAGTCAGGAGGCCTAACACGCTATTAACCCAGGTCAGGGACTTTGGTCACTGATCGCCGGAAAAAGCGCACGGCCCGCCCAGGATCTGGACGGGCCGCGTGAAGAGGCGTTCGCGCAGGATTTACTTGCCCTGCTTGCGGCGCTGCATCCGCGTCCGGCGCAGCAGCTTGCGGTGCTTCTTCTTGGACATGCGCTTGCGGCGCTTCTTGATCACCGAGCCCACAGGTGCTCCTTCACGTTTCGTCTGCTTCACACGCTGCCCAGCGCAACGTCCAAAGAGTTGAAGCGCTACAGGCACGAGCGGCCTTTAAGGTTACCGGGCGGGCCCGCGCACCAGCGCGGGCCCCCGGCCTAATGGATGAATCGAGGGCAGCTTGCTCAGCGGTGCGGGTAGCGGAACCTGAGGCGGCCCCTCGCTGTGGGATCGCCTCCTCATGAACGCCAGTTCACCACGTCGGCGCTGTCCTCGCGAGGAACCACCTCAGAACCCGCGGCGGTGCCAGTTGCCCGGGTGCAAGAGCAACGGCTCCGCCGCGTCCCGGTCTAGCCCACATCGAAGTAGGCGCTCTCCAGGTATTCGTGGACTGCCTTCTCGGGCACCCGGAACGACTTGCCGACGCGAACGGCCGGTAGCTCGCCCGAGTGCACGAGCCGGTAGACGGTCATCTTGGAGACCCGCATCAGCGAGGCCACCTCGGCGACCGTCAGGAACTGGACCTGCCCGACGGCGGGCACGTCCTTGTTGTTCGACGGCATACGTCACCGTGCCCTTCGACACGTGCCGTGCCGCTCGGCTTCCCCACCGGGCGGTACCGACACGCACGTGCTTCACCCTTGAGGGTAGCGGGACACCTGGGGCCAATGCGACGCCCGGCCGGTACTTTCCCGCGAAAGAGCCCACTCGGCGGAGCCCGTTCGGCCTAGTCAGACGCGGTGCGCGCGGGTTTATTCGTGGGCTTTGCCGAGTTCGACGGACCGGTCCCGGGCCGCCTCGATGGCCGCCAGCAGCGCGGCCCGCACGCCGTGCTTCTCCAGTTCGCGGATCGCGTTGATCGTGGTGCCCGCGGGGGACGTGACGGCCTCCCGCAGGATCACCGGGTGCTCGTCGGTCTCGGCGAGCATCTTCGCGGCGCCCACGGCCGACTGGATGATCAGCTTCTCCGCCACCGCGCGGGGCAGGCCGAGCAGGATGCCGGCGTCGATCATGGCCTCGACCAGGAAGAAGAAGTACGCGGGCCCGGACCCGGACAGCGCGGTGACCGCGTCCTGCTGCGCCTCGGGCACCTCGACGACCTGACCGACGGTGCCGAGCATCTCCTTGACCAGCGCGACGTGCTCGGGCGTGGCGTGCTGGCCGGGCGACACGGCGCTCATCGCCTCGCCGACGACCATCGGCGTGTTCGGCATGACCCGCACGACCGGCACGCCGTCCGGCAGCCGACGCTCGTAGAGGCTGGTGGGCAGGCCCGCGCAGAGCGACACGACCAGCGAGCCCGGCCCGACCAGCGGCGCCAGCTCGGCCAGCACGGGCTCGATGTCCTGCGGCTTGACGGCGACGACGAGCACGTCGGCGCGCTTGGCCGCCTCGGCGACCTCCACCCCGGCGATGCCGTAGCGCTCGGTCAGCTCGGCGGCGCGTTCCGGGTGGCGTTCGGTGAACAGCAGCTCCTCGGCACTGCGACCGCCCTGCAGCAGGCCAGCCAGCAGCGCCTCACCGATCTTCCCCGCCCCGAGAACCGCGATAACCGTCATGGCACCAGCGTGCCAAATCGTGCTCGGCCCACCGGTGCCAGGGTGAGCACGACGCCCGGCCCGGCCGGCGCGACCACCCGGCAACCGTGCTGGGGTGGCGCAGCGGCGGGCCCCAGGGCAAGGCCGGCCCAGCATCGAGGAACAGCCCTCGCCCTCAGGTGAGGCATCGCAACGGCAACGGCGCCGCCCAGCGCGCACGACGCCGACTCCCGGGCGAGCCCGCTCAGGGGGCCGGTGCCAGGGCCAGCTGCCGCGCCTGGCAGACCAGCCGTCCGGCCGAGTCGATGACCGTCGCGTCCGAGTCGAACCACGCCTCCTGCACCGTGCGGCAGTCGACCTGCACGCGGAGCCACCCGGGCGCCGGCCGGGCGCGCACGAGCGCCGTCAGCTGGGCCGTCGGCGCCCAGCCCATCCGCCCGAGGTTGAACACCACCGGCGGGTTGATGTCGCCCGCGAGCAGCGCGAAGTACGTGTCCGGCACCGAGTAGCGCGGCTTCACCCACAGCCGCAGCCGCGGGTCGCCGTTGCGGCCTGCCAGGTACCCGGCGGTCGCCGGGTCGATCCGCACGTCGCAGCCCTTCGCCAGGTTGAACACGCCCTCCGACGTCTCCCCGGCCAGGTGGATCGCCCGCGGCGGCGGCTCGACCGGCATCTGCGGCAGGTCCGCCCAGTCCGCCCGGCGCACCGGCAACCGCCCGGTGGTGACCGTCGCTTCGACGCAGCTGCGTCCCCGCTGCTCCAGCCGCACCGCGACGACGGTCGCCCGGCGGCCGACCTTCCGGATGTCGGTCCGCAGCAGCGCCGGGCCGATCGCGGGCGGCCGGAGGAACTCGGCGCTCACGGCCAGCGGATCGGTCGAGGGCTCGCCGCGTTCGGACAGCACCGCCAGCGCCGCGCGGGCCATCAGCGCGATCAGGAATCCCCCGTGCGGGTGGGTGCCGATCGACCACTCGTGCCGCAGGTCGGCCGTCAACGTGCCGTCGCCCAGCGACCGGACCGCGCACGCGGCCTCGAAGGACGCGGGCTCCGGAACCTCTGCCGCGCTCACGAACGGCTTACCAGCGCGCGCAGGAAGAACGACAGGTTCGCGGGGCGCTCGGCCAGCCGCCGCATCAGGTAGGGGTACCAGTGCTCCCCGAACGGCACGTAGACGCGCACCGTCTCCCCCTCACCGGCGAGGCGCCGCTGCTCGTCGGGGCGGACCCCGTAGAGCATCTGGTACTCGTAGCTACCCTGCTTGCGGCCGTACCAGCGGGCGCGCTCGGCCAGGATGGCGATCAACCGTGGGTCGTGCGTGGCGAACATGGGGTAACCGTCACCGGCCAGCAGCGAGTTCGCACAACGGACATAACCGAGGTCGACCTCGTGCGCCCGCGTGAACGCCACCTCCTCGGGCTCGGCGTAGGCCCCCTTGCACAACCGGATCCGCGAGTCCGCCACCGCCAGCGCACGCACGTCGTCCTCGGTGCGGCGCAGGTACGCCTGCAGCACGCCGCCCACCCACGGCCAGGTGCGGCGCAGCTCGGCCAGCACGCGCAGCGTCGCGTCCGTCGTGGTGTGGTCCTCCATGTCGAGCGTCACGGTGGTGCCGCACTGCTCGGCCGCCGCGCACACCCGGTACGCGTTGTCCAGCGCGAGCCGCTCGTCCAGCCGCAGGCCCAGCGCGGACAGCTTGACGCTCACCTCGACCCGCGCCGCCAGGCCCTCGGCGTAGAGCCGGTCCAGCAGCGCCAGGTAGGTCTGGACCGTCCGCTCCGCCTGCCCGGTCTCGGTGACGTCCTCGCCGAGGTAGTCCAGCGTCACCCACAGGCCGTCGTCCACGAGGCGGGCCACGTGCGTCACCGCGTCCGCGATCGTGTTCCCTGCGACGAACCGCTCCACCACTCCCGAAGTTCCCGTGGTTGTCGCCACGAGGTGGCGGACCACCTCGCTTCCGGCGGCGGCGAGGATCAGCGAGCGCAGCGGGTTCACAGCGGAAACTTTACGTGTTCATCTATCGGAAGCCCATGATCCGCGCCGCCCCCGAACGGGAGAAGTTGATCTTGTAACGAGCCTCACTGGCCCAGGTGGAACCGCGCGAACAGCAGCGCTTCGGCAAGATCGCGGGCGCGGTCCGCGGCGCTCACCGCGCGCCGCGTGTTGACCTCGAGAACCACCTGACCGGTGAACGACGCCGCGACCAGCTTCTCCAGCAGCTCCGCGCACGGCTGGTTCCCACGGCCCGGGACGAGGTGCTCGTCCTTCGGGACACCCGTCCCGTCCGCGAGGTGCACGTGCGTCAGGCCGCGGCCCATCCGCTCGGCCAGCTCCATCGCGTCCATCCCCGCCGCGGCGCTGTGCGACAGGTCGAGCGTGTAGTGGCGATACCCGACTTCCGTAGGGTCGATCGACGGCCGGAACGCGGACACCCGGGCATCCTTGCGGCCACCCGGCGGCCGGACCTTGAACATGTTCTCGACCGCGATCTCGACCCCGGTCTCGTCCTCCAGCTCGGCCACCAGGTCGGCGAACATGTCGCCGTAGCGGCGCTGCCACCGGAACGGCGGGTGCACGACAACGGTGCGCGCGTCCAGCTCGATGGCCGCCTCGACGCTGCGCCGCAGCCGCACCGCCGGGTCCGGCGACCAGACCCGCTGCGTGATCAGCAGCGACGGCGAGTGCACGGACAGCACCGGCACCCCGGTCTGCCGCGACAGCCGCCGCAACGCCCCGACGTCCTGGCTGAGCGGGTCGACCCAGACCATCACCTCGACCCCGTCGTAACCCAGCCGCTGGGCCAGCTCGAAACCGGCGCCGGCCCGCAACGGCCAGACCGACGCGGTGGACATCCCGATCGGTACCGGCACGCTCGCGCTACCTCGACAAGAGCAACAACGCCGCGGGCGAGACGGTCACGACGAGACCGACCAGCACGGCGAGCACCGTGGTCTGGATGTCGTCCGCGCGGCGAATGCGCCGCACGATCCACACCAGCCCGACGATCACGACCAGCGCGGCGATCAGCGCGGCGGCCGGGATCTGGCCCCACAGCCAGTTGAAGCCCAGCCACACGGCCGCGCCGCCGACCACGCCACCGGCCAGCTGACCGGCCATCGACAGCCACTGCTTGGCCGGCGACGGCTCCGGCTCCCGCTTCTTCGCTCGGGCGGGCTCGTCGGCGTCCGCTGCGGGCTCGTCGTCGTAGTCGTAGGGCTGCTCGGCGGCCTCCTCGGCGGGGCCGAAGTCGCCGAACTCGTCGACGTCGTCGTCATCGTCGGCGAACGGGTCGTGGAACCCGGTGGCCTCGAGCGCCTCGCCGGGGTCGTCCTGCGGCGGACGGCCGGGCGCGAACGGCGCGTGGAACCCGGTGGGCTCGTCGGCGTCCGGCGCGTCCCGCACCGGCGGCATCAGGCCGACCTCGGTCTCCTCCTCCGCCGGGGTCTCGTCCCGGCCGCGGCGCCAGCGCTGCAGCCCCGCGGGCGGCGCGGACAGCCCGGCGGGCGGCGCGTCCGGGGCGGGCTCCTCGGCCGGCTTGACCTCGCCGACCGGCTCGAACTGCTCCGTGCTCGGGTCCGGCGGCGGGGTGACCCGCGCCGGGGCGCGGCGCGGACGGCGCGGC